>PMWR01000042.1 GCA_003166055.1 Acidobacteriaceae bacterium | reverse complement strand
GCCGAGACCGAGGAGACCGCTCATCTGTGCATTCTGGAGCAGGCGCGTGTGATTTACATCGACAAGATCGAGCCGGCGCGCTCCGTGCGCATGATTACGCGCGTGGGTTCGAGCAATCCGGTGCATTGCACATCGGTAGGTAAGGCGATCCTGGCATTTCTGCCCGAGGAGCGCGCCGCTGAGGTGGTTCGCCGCACGCGGTTCGAGCGATTTACCCACCGTACCATTGCAACTCCCGAGGCTTTGCGCGCGGAGATGGAGAAAACCCGCAGGCGCGGATATGCCGTGGACGACGAAGAGCTGGAAGAGGGGCTGCGGTGTATTGCGGTGCCTCTGCTGGATGCGCAACGGCTGCCTGTAGCGGCGGTGAGCATCTCCGGGCCATCGTTCCGCGTGACCGCACAGAAACTGCCTGCGATCGCCAACCAATTGCTGCAATGCGTGCGGGGAATCTCGGCGGATATGGGATACACCTCGGCAGCGCGCAGCAACCGGACGGCCTTGGTCGGCGTAGCGCATTGATGGAGTCTCATGGGCTGGTCTCGGCAAGGAAGGGTGTGCTAGTGCCTGTGGGACGAATGAGCGGAAGGCGTCAGACGCGGCCTCTCAAGGCGCTCCCTTTCTGATACACTCATTCATGTTGTCCAAGCTGAATTGCTTGATGTCGAACCGGGCTGAGACAGGGCTGGAACATCAAGCAAGCGGAATAGCCGGACCCCGGTAAGGGGATCCGGATGGGATCGCGGGCAATGGCGTTGAGCAGAGAAGTTTAGATGTGGGGACGTAGCTCAGTTGGTTAGAGCGCTGCCCTGTCACGGCAGAGGTCGCGGGTTCGAGCCCCGTCGTCCCCGCNNGGCATGTGACATCAAGGTACAAAAAGGTACAATAAGAAAATCCAGCCCCCCAGAGGGCAGTTGAGGATCATATTTGAGGATAAGAGAAGGCTCCCGACGCGGGAGCCTTTTTCACATGGAAACCCCGATTTAGAATTCAGGCGTCTGCTCGATTGGGATGCTTCGTCGGGTAGTCAAGGCTGGATTTCACAGTCCCCGGCTGGCGCGCCGTCCAGATACCTCTTGAGTAAATACTCTACGTGAGGGCTACACGGCTCGGCCCCGCCGCGCAGGCTCTCGAAGACTTCCTGGTATGTTCTGGAGACGAACGCGATGCCGTCATGCTTCAAGACCTCGCTGAAGGATTCGATCTCCCGACCGTGATCTCCGGCCCCTTCGGCACCTGGCACATCGAACCACAGATAAACAAGAATGAACTTCGTGCCGTGCTGCATCCTCAGTCCGAGAAGATGCTTGATCAGTTGAGCTGCATGGAGGTGCGAGTGGATGAGGTCGCTCGGGCATAGACTCTCAGCAAACGCGCGAAGGTGGGGCCAGCCTTTCCATAGTGTCTTTTGTTGGAGGTATACAGGCATGAGGCCACTCGGATTCCGGTCACCGTATGGTTCACAGAACTTTGCTTCAATGCCGGCGCACTTCCAGCGGTCGGCGGCGAAGGAGATCTGCACGTCCAGGTGAGGAGCCACCTTGAAGTGAGGATTGACGACATTCGCGACCTCGAAGTCGATGTTGCTGGCGAGTAATGCCGGAAGTCCGCAAGCTGCCAAGAGTGATTGGACCGGGGAGCCTGATTTTGAAGGGGCTGCCTCAAGCAGCCGTGACCAATGGTGAAAGAGGTTCACACATAGAGCCGAGGAAGAGTAGACGGCATACATGTTGCCGCTGTGCCCGTCGGGCGCATCGAGTTCTCCACCGGCGCCGGCAATGAACTGCTGCTTGACGCGATTCGACAGCGGCTCGAAGAGATTGTCTTCAAGCGCACTGACGTATCCCGTCGCCCGGCTTGTGGGACTCCCCGGTGGCGCTCCGGTAGGAATGCCGTTGTTCTCAGCCCAGCGAAGTTGCCAATTCTCTATTTGGCTTCTCAGGTTCATAAAATGCATCCTTGCCAAGCCCATTTGAAAACAGGCGTCCCAATCAAACTGGGCATGCGGGTATTCTCATTCATCTGCCACAAACAATTGTCCATGCGGACAAATCTCACTTTGATCTTGAAGGCAGCCTCGATCCGACGGGAAAGCGCTTTCAGCGGCTCTCTCCATGGATCGCGGACCTCCGCCTCGTTGCACAGAGCCCAGTACTCAGTTGGCGCCATGATAAGCAAATTGGGGCGCATCGGGCTGAATGCGTGCAGAAGCATTCGCTTCTTGTCGTCACTTTCTCGGCTCAGGTTGCGCATATCGGCATTCAAAGTCGCGCAATAGGCCAACGCTTCAAGAAGAGCCTTCAGCGGTGTTTCTGCACTTTTCTTATCCGCGGAGTGAACTTTCAATTCACAAATCCATGGCTCACCTTCAGCGTCAACGCTGAGAAGGTCGACTTTGCCCAGCCCTGCGTTGGCCTCATCCAGATGAGATTTCAACGGCACTTGGTAATCAACAGGAAACAGAACCTTTCCATCCGGCAGTGCGAAGCCCGCATCACGATAAGCGCGCCAAAGAGCGATGGCAAGATGCTCCTCGCGGCGATTCGTTGATAACCCAGAAGTAGTTTTTCCCGTGTGCCCTTTGAAGTAAGGCTTGTCTCTGTGCTCGCCTCGCAAGGGAGCATTCTTTGCCTGCTCGCCAAACCGGAGAAGAAGCTCAGTATCTGACAGGGAAGATGCAGCTTTCGCCAACGATGCAAAGACGTTGACGTCTGGAGATTTGAACAAGTCGGTCAGGAGATGTCGGCTCATGCGCGCTCGCTCCGCATGAGCCGTTCGAACTTCAGTTGCTTCCAACGAGCGAATTGTCGGCGCCTGTTCCACTACGCCATTGTGATGGCATTCCAGGTATCGAACCAGTTCCGGGATCGACCTGAAGCTCTGGCCGAGCAGCGTCTCCTCCGAGATAGCAGGAGGAGTGAGGCGAACTTTGTAGTCATACTCGCCGTGAATGTTCGCGCTACTGCAAATGTTGACTGTCTGCGATTTTGCGCCCGTCTGTACCTTCACCCTCCTGCCACAAAGCTGAATCATCTTCCGAGGCTGGCCGCCTGATTTAAATACAAGGTAGCATATGCGATCTTAGCTCGAACTGTGGCCCACCGTTTTCTGCTTTGCCTTACGATTTCTCCTTTGGGGTTTCAAAGATTCCGGCGACCCGGTTCAGGGCCGAGCGTTTGGCCTCGGTGCTGCCTTGCTGGTAAGTGTCGATTGTGATGCGCGATGTGGCGTGACGAAGGAGTTCCTGCACAGTTTTCACCCCCTCGCCCTGTTGCCCCAAGAAACTCGCCAGGGAATGTCTGAACGTGTGCCATGTGACCCGCTTGGTTATTCCCGCCTCGGCTGCTGCCGGCTTGATGTGGTCCTGCAAAGCAGACTCCGGCCAATATGGGCGCTTTCCGTTCGTGAATGGGGACGCAAAGACCCAGTCGTTCTCCTGGTTGTAAGGAGTATGGTCACGCCATACCAGCAAGGCTGCTGCCAATGCAGGCAACATCTCCACTCCCTTGCGGGACGCCCTTGTTTTCATTTTCGTCTGATCCTTCGAGACGTAACCACGCTGAAGATTGAACCAGCAGGCATGAAGGTCAAGGTCGGCCCATTTGAGGCCGCGCACTTCGCTCCGACGCAGTGCAGAGGCGGCAGCTGTGGCAACCATAATCTGAATTGCCGGTTGCTGAATGTTGTTGATGATGGAACGTATCTCGTCAAGCGTCAGGATGTCCGGGTCGTGTTGGCGAACCGCGCTCTGCCGGACGGACGCGATCGGATTCAGCTTGCCGTAGAGCTCGTTCCGAATGCAGTGGGAGAACAATG
>PMWR01000032.1:2821-4364 GCA_003166055.1 Acidobacteriaceae bacterium | reverse complement strand
TACATGCTGGCGTATCGAATGTGCGCGCCAGGGTCGGCTGTCTTTGCAACGAACCATGCCTTGACCACATTCTTCTTCGCTGTCGCAATGTCGCCCAGCAAGAAGGCGGCGATCCCCTGCTCGCCCATCGCCCTGGACGCCAGCAGAAAATGATGCTGGCGGATTGCCAGTGCCTCCACATCCGCCCAAGTCCTGCGCGCCATCCCAGCGTCATAATTCACTTCGAGCATTCCGAGGATGGTCAAAACGCGAAGCCGGGTCTCAGGCTCCTGCGCCTCTGGCAGCGCCAGGTCATGCGTCAGCAACGCGATCTGGGCGGGGACGCTGGTTGACGACTCGCTGCGCGCAGGCATTTCGCTGACCCGCGCATAAAGTGACTGCGAGAGCTGGTGCCTCTGTGTGAATTGACTTTCCGCTTGTCGGTAAAGAGGTTCGGCCTCAATCCAGCTATTGAGCCACGACATCTCGTCGGCTCGCGCCAGGAGCGCNNGCCTCGTTCACTTTGGACGTTCATTCTGACAGAAAGTGGGAAGCCAATCAAGGGTTTAACTAGAAATCAACTCAAAATAAACACGTTATCTAGATCCAAATGTTCCGAAAAAGTTGGGTCCTAAAAAGAGGCGACCAGATTGGGCACCTTCGAATTGGCGGGCTTTCCTACATCTTAGTAGTCTGGCCAATCCGTGTTAGCACAAAGAAAGTATACTGACCTGTGCTGTCAAGCTCAGAAAGATTATCCTCTTATGGCTTCGACCCCGGTACCAGTAAACGAAGAATTGCGCGCGCCGTTGGCAGAAGTTCGAAAAGACCTGCTGGACCTCGGTCTCCGAAATCCTCTGCTTAACTACCGGCTTCTGAAGACCCGTGGGGTCGAAGTTTCAGGCATGGCACCCGCCGAAATCTTTCGTTTGCTCGTGACCGAAGGGACGGAGTTGTCGTTTATTGGCTTAGAGGAAATGCGCCAAACCGAGTCTCTTTTTGCTTTGGAAGGAAAAACCCAGGTGCCAAAGCGCTCTTTGGTGCCGGTCGGTCGTGGTCGCAAAAATCAACCAGAGGATACATCTGGGGAATGGCTACGCCGAAAGGAACTCCCGACAGGCATTCCCGAGAAGGAATTGGAAAAACGCCTTCTCGCCACGTACTACTCCGCAAAGAGTTCGATCGAGGAGCAGGGCGTTAACACTCTCTTTGTCGCATTAGGCATGCTCCTGTGGCGCGATCTGCGGGATGCCGATGCGATTTATCGTGCTCCTTTATTGTTGGTCCCAGTTGAATTGGAGCGCAGGAGCGCTGGGGAAGGCTTCCGCCTGAAGTATTCGGGCGATGATGTCGCGCCGAATGTCTGCCTGCTGGAGTATCTCAAGCAAACCGTTGGAATCGAACTCGACGACCTGATGGATTCCGAAGAGATCGACGTTGACGATTATTTCTATTCCGTTGGAAGGGCCGTCTCGAAACAGGATGGCTGGAGCGTCGATCCTGAGTCGATTGCATTGGGTTTCTTTTCCTTTGCCAAAATGCTCATGTACCGGGATCTGGATCC
>PMWR01000032.1:0-2792 GCA_003166055.1 Acidobacteriaceae bacterium | reverse complement strand
GTTGTAAAGAGCAGGCTCGACCGGATCCGTTTGGGCGCTGCCTGCCTTGAGCTACATAGCAACAAAGTCAAAAAGAAGGAAGTCATCGATGAACTGAAACGGACAGCGTGGCTGCAATCGAGAGAAAACCACGGCAACGAAGTTGATGAATCCTCTTTTGAAGAAGTGAAAGCCCGGCTGAATAATTACTGCAATGCCGTGAATGCTACTGCGGGAAACTCCGGCGAGAGGATTCGCGATCTCTATGGGATACTGTTGCCTTTGCTCAGCCGTCTCGACGGTAAAAGNNTCCTCCCGATTCGTTCAAGGACTTTGAATCCCTCCACAGAAATGCGAAGCAGGTTGCGGCCTCGCCGAGCCTCGCCGGAATAGACATTTCCGATCAGAACTGGCTGGCCCGGCATTCGGATATTCGCACAGCGATCACCACTGCCGCTCGTTATGTGGAGTTGCGCTCAAAGTGGGATGGCACCATTCGGGCTGAGGCATGGACAACGGATATAGCTTCGCTGGAAGCAACGGCGGCAGGGCTAAGCCAGAAGTGGTGGAAGTTTCTATCTCCTCGCTGGAAGGCATTGAAACGGGAAATTGCTCAACTCATTGTGACGCCGCTTCCGTCTTCTTCGAAAGACCTGATTGAACCTCTGCAGGCGATCCGCGCTGCCGCCAAAGATCGAGCGGCAATCGACGCATTGGCGCCTCTCCTCAAAAAACTCTATGGTGACAGTTGGGCGGACGATCAATCCGATTTCAAACTCATGGAACTCCAGTTGGAATGGATAGTTGCTACGTTCAAAGGTATTCAGTCCGGAGGCTTCAGTAATTGGAGTCTTAAAAAGGCCGCAGATTTCCATCAACAGGATGTACTGTGTGATCGACTGGTTCAATCAGAGAAGCTCATTGGGGAATACACTACCGCTCTTGATCGCGTAGTTGATGTGCTGAAACTGGATCGCGCTCCAGATGGAAATGTCCGCACAGCAATGAAAACTCTCTGGCACGAGGCGGCAGCCGCGTTTTGGAATGATCTGACCACCAAAGTGGACAAACTGGATGGCCTGGCGGCATACGCGCAGGATCGCGAACAGTGCCTCGCAGAAGGACTCCAGAGTGTTGCGGAATTGGCGGAAAGATGGGAGGAGGCACAGACCAGCTTGGTTGACCTCTTTGAATATGTCCGGGTTTCGGCGCTTCTTGATGCGGCATTCCAGGCAGATCCTGTGCTGGCTTCTTTTGACGTATTGCGGCATCGGAATAGCGTTCAAACCTTTCAGCAGTTGGACACACGACATATTGAGCTGGAGCGCGAAACGATTGCAAATCTCCATATCGGCGGTTTGCCACGGAATGGTGCAGACAGTGGGCAGATCAGCGTCCTTTGGCGCGAATTCGAAAAGAAGGGCCGTCATATGCCGGTGCGGAAGCTGATGTTGAAGGCCGGCAACGTGATTCAGGCAATCAAGCCCGTCTTTATGATGAGCCCTCTCTCTGTGGCCAATTTCCTTCCGCCAGGGACCGTCGATTTCGATCTTGTAATCTTCGATGAGGCTAGCCAGGTTAAGCCGGCCGATGCGCTGGGTGCAATTGTTCGCGGCAAGCAAACGGTCGTCGTAGGCGACAGCAAGCAACTACCACCGACCAGCTTCTTTGAAACCATGGTGGCCCAGGACGCGGACACGGAAGACGACGATGCGGTTGCCACCTCTGATATTGAGAGCATTTTGGGGATGTTCTGCTCCCGGCGTGCTCATCAGCGCATGCTTCGCTGGCATTATCGGAGTAAGCACGAATCGCTGATCGCAGCTTCCAATCATCTCTTTTATGACAATCGACTGGTTGTATTCCCGAGTCCGGATTGCCACAAGGAAAATGTCGGGCTGGTCTATCGCCGCGTAGAAAACGCCCACTATGACAGGTCAAGAACAAGAACAAATCCGGTTGAGGCCAAAACGGTCGCGGAAGCCGTGATTCGTCATGCCGCGGAACAACTGAAGAAGCCGGAACAGCACAGACTTACTCTTGGCGTTGCTGCGCTCAGTGTTGCCCAGCGGGACGCCATCCTCGACCAGTTAGAAATACTTCGTCGCCTTTCTCCAAATACAGAGGAATTCTTTCTGGCAACTCCACACGAGCCATTCTTTGTAAAGAACCTCGAAAACGTGCAGGGAGATGAGCGCGATGTCATCTTCATCAGTATTGGGTATGCAAGAACAGCCGAAGGGTACTGGGCAAACAGTTTTGGGCCGGTCAACCGAGCCGGTGGCGAGCGTCGCCTGAACGTGCTCTTTAGCCGCGCAAGAATCCGCTGTGAGGTATTTACAGCGCTCCGCGCGGAGGATATCGACACCGAAAAGAGTACCGGGGCGGGGGTATACGCCCTGAAAACGTTCTTGACCTACGCCGAACATGGCCATCTGGATGTCCCCACTGCAACGGGAAAGCCACCGGATTCGCCCTTTGAAGAAGAGGTCATCAGCGCATTGCAACGGCGTGGCTATACGGTTCACACCCAGATTGGCTCAGCAGGTTTCTTTCTTGACCTTGCGGTAGTCGATCCGAAATCCACCGGCCGTTATCTGCTTGGAATCGAGTGCGACGGTGCCGCTTACCACAGTGCCCGTTCAGCCCGCGATCGTGATCGGCTGCGCCAGGCAGTGCTGGAATCTCTCGGCTGGCGAATTCATCGCATCTGGTCTACAGCATGGTTCCGTTCTCCGGAAAAGGAATTGAAAGCGCTGGAAGCTGCGATAGAAGAGGCAAAGACCACAAAGCCTCAAATCAAGGTTCCAGCC
>PMWR01000149.1 GCA_003166055.1 Acidobacteriaceae bacterium | reverse complement strand
AAGACCACCATGGCCGGCATGGGTCACGCCGTCATGGGCACCGCTGTCCGCTCCGGCGACAACCGCGCCATTGAAGCAGCCCAGGCCGCCATGGCATCTCCGTTGCTCGAGGCTGGCGCAATCGACGGCGCGCGCGGCATCCTCATCAACATCACCGGCTCCAGTTCGCTCAAGCTTTCCGAAGTGAATGCGGCATCGTCGCTCATCCAGACATCGGCGCACGAGGACGCCAACATCATCTTCGGCGCGGTCCTCGACGAGAAAATGGGAGACGAGGTCAAGATCACCGTCATCGCCACCGGCTTCCGCGACCAGATGCCCGAGCGCCGCGCCCGTATGCTCAGCGTGGAAGAAGCCCCTGTGGTTTCCGTGCCGGTGATGGCGCCTGATAACTGGATGCAGGAGCCCGCGGCGCCCGCTCCTGCTCCTGCACCGTCACGCTTTCTCAGTCAGGATGAAGACGGGGATGAGGAGACGGCGGAGATGAGCGTACCGGCCTTCTTTTCGGCATCCGCTCAGTCTGGCGCGACCGCTGTTGCCGTCGCCCCGCCGGTTGCCGAAGCGCCCCCAGCCTTCAGTCAGGAGGAAACGGAACCTGTCTCCGCGCCCGCTCGCCCGCAGTTTGCCGAGCTGGCGGAAGAGCCGGCCTACACCCCGCTTCCCAGGGATTACGCACCGGAATTCGGTAACGGAATGCGCACTCCAGCCGTGGTGGACGAGTACCCGGCCCAGCCCGCTTCCGCGCTCTTTCGAGAGAGCGAAGAGTCGACCCAACGGGATCTCGATACCCCCGCATTTCTGCGCAGACTCAAATTCTAGTGCCCTGCCCCTGATGTCCATAACAAAGCAGAGGCGGTCATTCTGAGCGAACGGGGCCCCGAACGTTTTTCAGTTCGGGGGTGGTGAGCGAAAGCCTGCCCTGAGCGTAGTCGAAGGGAATCTGCATTTGTTCTTTCGGGTTTTCAGGCCACTAGACCGACGTCCACGTGGCTTTAATGGTCCCGTCTAACACATTTGTCCCATTTTGGGATTGGTTGCCCAGGTTGTATAGTGCAATATAGCTCTACAAAACGATGACCGGCAGCAAAACTGCAGAGCAACGTTGTTGTCTTTGTAAGGTTTGCCTAAGGGATGTTGTGGCTGTTTCTCGGATGGTGATTTGGGTCACATCCAGCAGCTCAATCGTCAGGAATAGTAGGTCTTTAGCCAAGGCAGCCGATAGTATATATGCTGCGGAATGACCGGTTCGGCAAGGAGTGCGCAGCCCAAGGGCGGACGTACGGCACGAAATCCATCGTTGAGAGGATGTTTGCTGGATGACACTGTCGCGTATATCGGCATTTGGTGTGATTTTTCTCGCGCCCGCATTGGGCGCCGCTGCCTTGGACACACCCCACACGTTGCACCCGCGCAAGACTCCGCCCACTCATTTGTCCGAATCGCATCGCGCCACTTCCCATGCTGCCCGGCCTTCAACAGGTTCGGCCGCCAGCCATGCCGCAGCCAAATCCGCACCAACTCATACGGCTCATGCTTCCACCGGCCATGCCACGGCAGCTCCAGCTCATCTAACCCCCAGGGGCCGGGCACGAGCGGGCGCGCGCCGGGTCGCCCTTACTTCCCGGCATCACTACTCCAACGAGCGCTTTACAGCCAGCTCCTTTGCCAGCGGCGACATATTTCAGGGCGACATCACCGCCGGTGAAGATCCCGTCGTTCGCCAGGCCGCCATCGATGCCCTGGGCGACATGAATGGCACTGCTGTGATCATCGATCCATCCAACGGCCGCATTCTGGCCATGGTCAACCAGAAGCTCGCGCTGTCTCCGGGAGCGGAGCCCTGCTCCACCATCAAAATCACCGTGGCCATGGCCGCGCTCTCTGAGGGCCTGGTCACCCGCGACACCATGGTCCAGTTGCCCGGCTTCCGCATGAACATGACCGATGCGCTGGCCAAGAGCAACAACCTATACTTTGAAGAGCTTGGCCGCGAACTCGGCTTCGACCGCGTGCGCCACTACGCCAACCAGTTCGGCCTTGGCGAGCTGGCCGGCTACAACATTCCCGGTGAGCAGCTTGGCGTCTACCCTGACCAGCCCATCCCGGCCTCTGAGGGCGGCGTGGGCCGCATGTGCAGCTTCGGCCAGGGCGTCTCGCTCACCCCGCTTCAACTCGGCGCGTACGTAGCTTCCCTCGCCAACGGCGGAACCCTCTACTACCTCCAGCACCCCACCACGCACGAAGACGTTGCCGCATTCCAGCCCATGGTCAAGCGCACCCTCGACATCGCCCGCTTTGTTCCCGATCTGGAGGACGGCATGGCCGGCGCCGTTGAATACGGAACCGCTCGACGCCTCCGCGCCAACTTCCACGAACTGCCCGTCTTCGGTAAGACCGGTACCTGCTCCGACAATGGAACCCGTTTCGGCTGGTTTGCTTCATTCTCGGATTCGCCCCAGGGCAGCCTGGTCACGGTCTTCTTCCTCGAAGGCGGCCGGCCCACCTTCGGCCCGCGCGCGGCGGAACTGACCGGCGTCTTCTATAAGAATCTGTGGGACCGCAACTACTTCGCAGCCAAGGGCCAGCAGGAAGCCAATGCCACCCAGCCGGTATCTGCGCTTCCACCCGCGCGTTAAGCCAGCGATTTTTCCGGCACCATCAGTTTTTCGGCAACATCAGCACACCAGAAAAGCCGCCTCCGGGCGGCTTTTTCAGATTGCTGAAAAACTTCAACTTGGCGTATATGTGCGAAAGGGCACGACTTCAGTCGTGCCGCAAGCCAATCTAAATGAGAGAGATGGGGCTTTAGCCCCACACCCTCTCTCCGGTTTTTGCTCAGAATTCAGACCTTTTTCACCATTTCGAGGAGCCGCCTTCTGGCGGCTTTTCTCGTGTGTGCCGAGCATTGTTCA
>PMWR01000003.1 GCA_003166055.1 Acidobacteriaceae bacterium | reverse complement strand
GAAAACGCATGCACCAGCCGCGATTCCAGATTGCCCGTATCGCGAAAGTCCACCCGAACCAGTTCTTCGCTGCGTTCGTCCAGCGTGTAAAGCTCAAAATCCGCAGCCGCATGATTCAGCCACGCCATTCGCTCCGCCGTTGTCCGCCACGCCCCAGCCGGAACAACCACCTTCAGCCCGCCAAAATGCCTGCGCACGTCGCCGTGTTGCCGGCAATGATCCAGCCACAGAATCCCCAGAGTCAGCACGCCGTCCGCCGTGGCCGCCGACTCCGCCTCTCCCACCCCGATCACCGCGTCCGCAGCGGTCCCCCTCAGTAGCCGTCCGCGCACATAGGCCGGCCCAAAGCTATGCTCCAGGTCCATCGCCGACCGCATCCCATCCACCTTGGCGCCAATAAAGCTCCGCGTCAGCGCCCGCTCCAGCAGCCGCTGATAACTCCGCCGCGTCGCCTCTCGCGCGGTCGGTGTTCGGCGATCACTGGTTGGTACCAGCTCCAACGCCTGCGGCTTGGCCACCCCCATCCGCCGCGTCGTCAACCGCAGGCACTGCGCGCGCTCCTGCGCCTCCACAACCGTGCGCATCAGGTTGCGCTCCTCGCTCCACAGTTGCAGAATGCAGCGCCCATGCTGCTCGCTCACCGCATACCGCGCCGTGCGCATATCAAACAGAACGCGCCCATCCTCCAGCAGCGCCGCCGCCGGATGTTCCGCAAGATACTCTTCAATGATTTGAGCCAGGCGTTCCGGAGTAGCAGTTTCCGGGGCAGCCACTCCTTTACCAGCCCTGCCGTGCGCGCAACCCGGTAATGTGCGCCGTGTGGTGGCGCGAGTGCCAGTCGTAGAGCGCCAGCGTCGTCGCCAGCTTCTGCCGCCCCTGTTGCGGGTGAATAAAGCCCTTTTCGAAATCGTCTTCCGTCATCGCTTCCAGCAGCGCCACCCAGCGCGCATGCAACCCATCGATCAACGTGAGCGATCCATCCACAGGCAGCCCGCTGTCGGTCAGCTCCGCCCACGCACTCTCGTCATAAGGTTTAATGGTGGGCCAGTCCTCGGTCAGAGCCAGCTTGAACCGTATGTAGCAATTGGCGTGGCTGTCGAAGACGTGATGAACCACCTGCCGCACCGTCCAACCGCCCTCGCGATAAGGCGTATCGACCTCCGCGTCGCTCAGCCCGTCCACAGCCGCGCGCAGTCTCGCGGGCAACTGCCGCAGAGTTTGAATATGTACGGAGCGACTGTCAGGCGAACTGGCCACGGGAGCGCTGAAGCGGCCAATCGGATAACGAAGGTCAACCAGATCTTGCATGGAACAAACCTAACCAGGCTGCGTGAATAGGGCCTGTCGCCAGACATTGAATTAATCGCGCCAGGCGGCTCGGCCTGGGCATTCGTACTGCCTCAGGCCAATTCGCGCCTTACGCGTGATGCTTGACAGCTTTATGCTGTGTCGCGTGATGGTGAGCGCCGCCAGGGTGGTGGTGATGGTGCTTCTTGGCGAACGCCGGGGTAGCAAACACCATCAAAAGCAATGAAGCTGCAAAAAACTTTTTCATGGCCTGAATGTAACACGCTCATGCAAAAAACGGTAGACCGCCCATCACCCCGCATCAAAAGAAGCACCGGCAGGCAGCATGAGGGTACCGCCGGTCTCCAGACCGGGTTCCCGCGGACAGGCCTTCGTCCGTGGGGTGGCAGACCGGCTGTACCGCGGACGTCCACGTCCGCACCGGCCCCAGCCCCTGCTCCACCCCCGCTCGGCGTAAACTAGAATCAACGATGACCAACCCCGCCGTTTCCCCCAGCGCGAGCCAGAGTCCGAGCCACAAGCGTTATTTCTTCGAAAAATTCGCCATCACCGAGCGCCTTTTGGAGCGCTGCCTTGGTGAAGCCCTCAGCGCCGGCGGAGACTACGCTGACCTCTACTTCGAGTCCGTCACCGCCACCTCCCTCGGAGTCGATGAGCAAATCGTCAAATCCGCCTCCCAGGGCACCAGCGCCGGCTGCGGCATCCGCGTCCTCTCCGGTGAACGCACCGGCTATGCCTACACTGACAATCTCAGCCCCGAGCGCCTGCTCCACGCCGCCCGCACCGCCGCCCTCATCGCCTCCGGCCCCGCCAAACAAACCGTTCAGGGATTCGTCGAAGCCCCCGTCGCCGACCTCTACCCCGTTCCCCTGGGCGGATTCGATCTCGACCTGGCCACCCGTCTCGAACTAATCCTGAGAGCCGACCGCGCCGCCCGCGCCTTTGACAACCGCATCGTCCAGGTCCGCGCCGGTTACTCTGAGGAACTCCGCCGTATCCTCATCGCCGCATCCGATGGTGCCTTCGCCTCCGACACCCAACCCCTCAGTCGTCTCAACGTCTTCGTCATCGCCAAAGAGGGAGCGCTCACAACCAAGGGCTCTGCCGGCGCCGGCGGCCGCTCCGGCCTCGACCAGTTCACCGGTTCCAAAAGCCCCGAGCACCTTGCAAGCGAAGCCGCCCGTGGCGCCATCCTCCAGCTTGGCGCAGTCGCCGCCCCCGCCGGCGAGATGCAAGTCGTCCTCGGCCCCGGCTGGCCCGGCATCCTGCTCCATGAAGCCGTAGGCCACGGCCTCGAAGCCGACTTCAACCGCAAAGGCACCTCCGCCTTCGCCGGCCTCATCGGCCAATCCGTAGCCAGTTCCAAAGTCACGGTAGTCGACAACGGGACGATGGCAGGAAGGCGCGGCTCGCTCAACGTCGACGACGAGGGCTCCGCCACCCAGGAAACCACGCTCATCGAAAACGGCATCCTGCGCGGCTACCTCACCGACAAGCTCTCGGCGCGACTCACCGGCGCGGCCAACACCGGCTCCGGCCGCCGCGAAAGCTATCAGTCCATCCCCATGCCCCGCATGACCAACACCTACATGCTCGCCGGCGACGACGACCCTGAAGACATTCTCCGCTCCGTCAAGCGCGGCCTCTACGCCGTCAACTTCGGCGGCGGNNACCAACGGCAAATTCGTCTTCTCTGCCTCCGAAGCCTACCTCATCGAAGACGGCAAAATCACCGCCCCCGTCCGCGACGCCACGCTAATCGGCAACGGCCCCGAAGCCCTCAAATACGTCTCCATGGTCGGCCACGACCTCAAGTTAGACGAAGGCATCGGCACCTGCGGCAAAGAAGGCCAGTCCGTCCCCGTAGGCGTAGGCATGCCCACCATCAAGTTAGACAAAATGACCGTAGGCGGCACCGGCAGGTAATTGAGGGCATGAGCCGTCTGGCGGGGTAGGAAATCCGTTACAACAAGGCCGGATTTGCGCCTATTTCTTGGATCGAACCTGACGTAAATTCCGGTTACCCGGTCATTCAGCAGCAATCTGGAGATTGCAACGCGCCACTTTCCGAGAAGGCGGCTTCGCGACCACAACGCGAATTGCAGGTTCTCGTCATATGTACGATGAGCGGCCCCCTATCAGTCGGCGGTCGAGGAGATGGCGGCGACGGGCTGTGGCTCGGGCCTGGCGCCTTTGATCATGAGCCACAGCACGATGATCCCCTCCCCGACGAGGGCAGGGGAAACGACTCGGGTTACGCGATCGACAAAGTTCGGAGCGAGAAGGCCGGTGAAGGCAATGGTTACATAGGCACAACCGTTGATCATCAGCGCGACGCCGATCAGGCGGGGAAGAAAAACCGACCGGAATACCAGGATGCCAAAGGGGAACAGCCACAGGCCTGCGAAGATTTCGTTGACCAGATAACCGTACTCGTGGATACGGAGAAACAGGGTTGCGAGCGCAGCCTGTTGCGGCTGATTGAATGCTGACAGGAAACCGTCGCCACGCGCGAGCAGCAGCGCGGCAATATCGTTCAACGAGTTGAGAAAATCCATCACAAGAGGCATGCATCCGCCGAGCAGCACCATGAGAATGCCGAGGCTGCGGTCCACTCGTTTGAGCACCCGGTAAAGCGCGAGTGCGACGACAAGGCAGGACAGACCGGCGAGAAGGTCGCACACGATGCCTAACCGGAAAAGTGTTTCGTGGGTGGCGATGTTGTGCGCCGTTGCGGACGCATTGTCGCGCACGATCAGCGCTCCCTCCACATAAATCGGCCGGAACACTGAGAAGCCAAGAAGCAAATAGAGGAATCCGGCGACTCTGCCAGGGTTGCTGCTCGAAGTCATGCTCCTCCTCAATCCCTGATAGGGTAGTCCTTTCGAAGAAGGATGGCCATGGAATCTTAACGCACGATTCATTGCGCGTCACCTGGAAATGGCCCAGTGTCCTGCCGCCGGGTGCCCCATCCATCGAGCGTCGCCGGGGTCCCCGGCGACAGGTCTTCGTCGCTGGGATGGTGGTCGATGGGTGGGAGACCGCAAAGCCCAACCATCGGCCATCGGGTCTTTCCACCTTCCATTCTGTTTCTTTTTAGTCACCCACCGGCTTTGNNTGCCCCATCTGGGCGCCCTCTGGGCAGGACGTCTTTGTCCTTGTCCGATGGGTGGGAGACCACAAAGGCCAATCATCGGAATCGGGTTTTTCCATCCTCCGTCCTGTTTCTTATCAGGCGAACGACGCAGTTCCAGACACAGCGAATGGATCGGCGATTATCGTCAATCTTTCTTGGGAAATCACGAAATCCACATTTGAATCACCTTCTCAATCACCCGGCGGCCGCCCCGTCTCTCCATGACGACATACATGCCGCCCCCGCAAAGTTCACCACATTTATTGCTCACATACAGCAGCGCTTGCTTACCGTCTCCACTAAAACCCACCCGGGAGAGTCCGAGGAAGCCCGAAGAGCCGGGAAATCGCCTATAAAATGCAGGCCAACTTCCATTCTTGAATAAGGAATGAAGTTGAGTTGAATCGATGAGTTCGTAATCAAAGGCAATGTGAAAAGAATGTTGAAGGGTTGCTTGCTGTCCGTTCACTTCCCGAAATGCATCTAGAGTCTTCCGTTTGAGGGTCGGGGCTTGGCTCTGCAATGAACTTGCAGTTTGCGTCCAGGAAATCGGCTGTCCGTTCCCGTCCATTTGAATATTGGACCCCTGTTCATCGGATTCGGCCATGTTGAGAATTACAATTCTGGCAATTCCATCGCCGGTCGGACTCAACGGCTCTACGCCCTTTCGACTTGCGAATTCGGCATCTATAAGCGCAGAAAGCACGTCGTATTCGGCGGCTTGAACCTTATGTGCTACGCGATTCTCCCTGCAAGCTGTTGTCGCGGTCAGCAATATTGTCAGCATGCAAATCGATACCGCACGAGTTCCGCTGATTGTCTGCATCGGACGAATTGGTAGTGACTCATTTTCAGGCCGCCTGCCATTTCTGGCGATTCTCTAACAGCCCCGCGAGTTCTTCCAGACTCCAGACGTGATCGCTCAAACCGGCTTCCATTGCGGGAGTGACGCGCAACGTCTTATGGACACGGCAATAGTTGTAGTGCATGAAGTGTAGGGCGACCGCATAGGCGTGATTCTCAATCTTCTTAGAGAACCCATTGGTTAACCGGGTAAAACGGCGCATCGACATCCGCATGGTCAAGTTCTGGCGCTCCACGTAGCTGGTTGAAACATGCGCCGGGTCGGGGTTGCCAATGACCGTCTTCATTTCGCAGCCGATGCACTTTGCGGGCGAGTAGCGCCTGTGATCGTCGTTTGTTGATGCGCCGTAAATCTTCTGGAGCGCGGCGAAGTCTATGTCCGCGCTGAAAGCGTTCTCTACTGCTTCCAAATAGGGCTTGTGGCCGTCTGTGGTGAGTTGTACGCGGCCACGGACGCGGCGAGCTACGTCCTGCATGAAGTCGAAAGCCCAACCGCTATCACGCCCAACAACCATGTACGAGATGCAGAGTTTCGTGTCCGCATCGATGGCGGTCCAGGTCCACACATCACCCCATCCTTCCGCTTTCTGTTCTGGGGTGACATTCTTAGATTCTTACCGTTTCATTC
>PMWR01000117.1 GCA_003166055.1 Acidobacteriaceae bacterium | reverse complement strand
GTCGAAGGGGACCTGCGGTTGCATTTCGGAAATGATCAACGAACTTTTGACTCAGGACACCAATATGCAAACCGATCGCCGCGCCATTCTCACTCTCGTCGCTCTCGGCCGCATCACTGCGGCCGAAGCCGAGCGCCTGCTACTCGCCTTGAACGCCGGCCGCGAAGGCCTCTGGGTCCCTGCCGCCTGCCTCGCCGCAACTTTCATGGTCCTTTGTGCCAGATTTGACCCGATGCCTTGGTTCGCTTCACTGGCGCACATCGCCCACTCTCTGCTGCCGGGGACTCTTATTGCCCTGCATCAATTTCAGCCGCTCTTCACTCATCTTTTTGGAGGAATCCTATGAACGAGAACCGCCGTCAAATCCTTGAAATGCTCGCCGCCGGCAAAATCAACGCCGAAGAAGCCGAGCGTCTCATCTCCGCGCTCGAAGGCCCGCCCGCAACCAACGGAACCCGCGTCGACGGCACGCCCAGGCTCAAGACCAAGGCCAAGTTCCTGCGCGTGCTTGTCGAAACGGAGGACAGGAACGAGCCCACCACCGTCAACGTCCGCGTGCCCATGCAGCTTCTCTACGCCGGCGTCCGTCTCGCCAGCCTTATTCCCTCACAGGCCCACGCGCAGCTCGACGAGGCTCTCAGCAAGCACGGCGTTCCGCTGACCCTCTCGCAAATCAAGCCGGAAAATCTCACCGAGCTGATAGACCATCTCGAAGAGCTGACCGTCGACGTCGACGCCAAGCAGGACAACACCAAGGTCCGCGTCTTCTGCGAATAGCGTGGCTTCAATCTCGCACCGTACGCGGCCCGCAGGCTCAGAAGCGGACGCGCATGAATTCGAGGGATCGCTCGAAGAGGCAGGATCGGGATCGTGTGGCACCCATGTCGTGACCGGTTTGATTCCTGAGGAACCGGGTTGACCGCACGCTCGGGTTCACCACTGCTGGAGAACGGTGCAGGTTTCGTGGTCGCTGTCTCCGCCGCCGCTTACGTGGGGGCGGGTCTGGCATTTCGATAACGCCGCGGAGGCGGAGCCATCGGTTGAGTCACCGAAGCTGGCGTCTATTATGTCGTAGATGCCTGGACCCAGGATGCTTGTGCCAGCGGCGCCGCCAGGGTTCCACATGCTTCCGCCGGACGGCCGGATCTTGAGTGCGCCGGCTACTGCGCCGTGGGCATAGGTGCAGCCGCTGCCCTGTTCAGGCTTTGCGGCGTATTGGCCGCCGGCGCCCGGCAACTGCCGCGGATCCACTTCGTCCCCGGTAACTACCTTCATCAGCTCGGTTTTTGCGCCCGCCAGAGCATCAGCATAGGAGATGCGGGACCAGGCTGCACCGTAAAAGACATGGGTGCCGTAGGTGGCGTCCATGCCAAACACTATGTAGACCGCGGCGCAGATGCCTTGGCCTTGCTGTGGAGCGTCTTGTTGAGGCGCGGGCGCGGGTTGCGCGGGTGCGGGCTGTGCTGCGGGATGGGCTGCAGCGAAGTTATTGATCTGCGCGAGCACGGTTCCACTGTCGCCCTCGCTCACCGCCAATTGTGCCCACTCGCGCGCCTGCGCTAAATCTCTTGGCACACCCCAACCGAGCCAGTAAATCATGCCAAGACGAGCCGCTGCGGAACAGACGCACCCCATTGTCTTATCAACGGTATAAACATGGCCCCGCGCTTGAATTGCTGCCTTCTTGTACCAAACGATCGCCTGGCTGTAGCTCTGCGGCACCCCGTGACCCCGTTCATTCATCCAACCGACCTGCCATTGGCTGTAAGCGCTCCCGAGATTGGCGGCTTGGAGGTACAACGCGTAAGCTGCTGGATAATTTGGCGGTTTTTGAAGATCCAGTGCATCGGCTCCCTTCTCGAGCGCGGCAATCGTGGCAGCCGTGTCTCCTGACGTGGCTTGGGCCTGGACATCGATCGCCGTCGCAGTGATGGCGAGTACAGCACAGAGACTCAAGCGAACACAATTCCCGGCATAGCGCATAGTAGATTTCCTCTAAGGGTGACTTGGCGGCAAGGGAAGCCGACTCTGAATTTCGGATTGAAAGAGCCTACTCCGCAGCCCGCCGGCATGCAATCTGTTTTTGCTGGCGGCCACTATATCGCATTGCGTGCCTTGGAGGCAGGACTCTACCCGCGTCGAACCGGCTTCTGCATCGGCACCACCTGCACCGTCACATCCCTCACCTCTGACAGAAACCGGTTCAGCACCGACCCGCGAAACAGAATATCGAACCGCGAGCGCGCCGATTGCCCGAAGACCACGTGCGAAATATTCTCCTGCTGCGCAAACCGAATCAGCGCGTCCGACACGTTCCGATCGGTCAACGACACCACCTGCGCTCCCAGGTCGCGCGCCATCTTCTGGTACTCCTCCAGCCGGTGAAAAGCTTCGGCGTCGCCATGCCCTTTATCGTCCGGCGGAGTCACGTAGACCGCGTACCAGTTGCTCGCCAGCCGCCCGGCCACGCGCGCGCCCACGCGCAGCAGCCGCTCGGTGCCCGGCCGCGTGCTCAG
>PMWR01000166.1 GCA_003166055.1 Acidobacteriaceae bacterium | reverse complement strand
ATCGAGCCGTAGAGGGTTCCGGGACCCATTTGGATGCCGCCGCCCTGTGGGCTTCGCGCATCCTTCATGATCAGGTAGCCGTGCTTCTCCCCCTCAGCAAGGGAAAGCAGAATAGCGAAGACGGCTGGGGAAAGAGGTGTCGTGGGTATAGTTCCAGTTGCCATGGGAAGACTATATATCCACTACGGATATATCTGCAACAGAAATATACAGAATTTTCTTGCCGGCTATTTCGGCGCCGTGGCGTCGGCCAGTTGGTAATTCTTGTACAGGGTGGTAAACAGGGTGTGGCGTATCGAGAACTTGCTGGATGAGTCATCGCCAACCGGGACGACCTCAGTGTCGACGATGGTCCTGACAGGGAGGATCAGCGGGTTGCCGCCGACCGTCACAAGGCTATAGTCGATGCGTGTGTCTTCCTGGTGAACAACGTCGGATGGTTTGAAGTCGGCCTTGATGACAAGCCGGACGACGACGCCGGTATCCGGATCGACAAATAACTCGCCGTGGTAGGGCGCGGTAGCTTTCACATCCTTCCAATTGGAGTAGATTTGCGTCGTGTTTGCGATCACGCTATTCACTCCGCCCACTCGATCCGTGTCTGGGAAGCAGCAATAGTCCACCGCGTAGTGCGACTTTTTCTTGTCCACCGCGAAGGAGAAGACGGCTGTCCGCTGACCATTGACCGTCTCCCAGCGCAGCCAGGTGAGTTTACCGGCGGCTTGCGCCTCTTGCACAATAGCGCCCAGGACGGGGCCCGGTCCGTACAAGACGATCCGGCCGTTTGCGCCCCAGGGGGTCTTGTCCTTGACCCTGGAGGCAATCTCCGCGCCGTTCCGGCTCTCGACCGGGGTCTCGGTGAACGCGATGAAATGGATGAATTTGTTAACGGTCCCCTGGTTCGGATCCTCCCACGATGCACTGAGATCCTTGTTCGAGCCGGCCACGGGGGGCTGCGTGTCGTCTTGATAGCGGAGAGTCTCTTTGGTTGCGGTCAAATGGGGCAGTTGCGCGTAAGTCTTTTCCGCATAATCGACTGTTTTGTCGAGAAGAGCTTTCTGCGCGGCCGCATCGGGCGCAGGCGTCGTTGGCAGGTCGGAGGGCGGCGGAGCAAGCACGGCGCTGCGCGCTTCCAAAATGGAGATCTGTTCGGTTGTCAGGGGCCCTGGAAGATATTCCAACATAGTACCGATCATGCTTGAGGTCAGTTCTTCACTCAGTTCGACCTGCTTGAGTTCCACGGCCACCTCGGCGTCGGTTTTCCTGGCCTGTTGCTGTGAGACCAGTAGATCTTTCAGTTGTTGCACGGTGATTTTCTTAACGGCCCATGCGGGCGAAGCTGCAACGAGAAACACGAGAATCCATCCAAGGCGGTTCATCGGTTCAATCCTCCGAAGATTTTGGCGAGCCAATTGTAATGATGCAGGGTCACTCCTGGATGTGACGGACTGCGAATAGTTTCAATCCTCTGTTGGAAGACTCGATGCGCGTGCCCGTGAACTCGACGGTGGTCAAGGCGGTGAGGTTGCAGCCGCTGTGTGTGTGCTGCACCAGCCGCATGGCGTACGACATTACGTCGAAGCCGGGAGGGACGATTGATTGGGAGTTGCAAACCCTGACAAGTCACGTAGCCGGCCTTCTGCCATCATCGAGCCTCTATGCCATATTCTTGCAGTTATGGCATAATCTGACGATGGTGGCAGATCATGACTGAGACGGTAGTTTTAGGTGAAAGCGGCAGAATCGTCCTTCCTGCGGCGATTCGCAAGCGGCACGATCTCAAGCCTGGGGACAGGCTAACCGTGATTGACACCGAGCACGGGATCCGCCTGGTCAGCATGAGGATGGCTATCGAGGAGTTGCGCGCCGGGATCATTGCTCATCGCGGGAGCCTTGAAGGGCTCCTCGACGAGTTTCTGGAGGAGCGCCGCGCCGAAGCGAGACGGGAAGCCGAAGGTGAGTAATATCGTCCTCGACGCATCGGCCGCCCTCGCGATGCTGCTGAACGAACCCGGCGGCGACAGGGTCTTCATGGCGGTCGCGGCTGGAACGGATTCAGTCTCTGTCAGCGCGGTCAACTGGTGCGAGATTCTCACTCGTCTGCAGCGCGACAACCCGGCAACCACAGCGCAAGGACTGACCACGATGTTGCCCGGCGTTGAAGTTGTGCCGTTCGATCTGCCAATGGCTGCCCAGGCAGCGGAGTACGCCAGATCGCTTCAGCAGATTTCTCTCGGCGACCGCGCCTGTCTGGCCTTAGCCAAGCGATTGGGCGCTCCCGCGTGGACTGCTGATCGAATTTGGGCAACTCTGCCACTCGACGTGCAGATTGAATTGATCCGCTGACTCCGCATGGAAGCAGAAACGCTCCGCATCCATTCTCTCGCCGGGCCGAGTCGCAGGTTTGCGCACACAGCGCCGCCACTTCGCGGGAAAGCGCATCAAGGCGGCCCAGTAGTTCGTAGTGGCGCTTATTGGCAACGGAGGGATCGAAGGCTTCCACGTAAAATGTGCCGTTGGGCTCGAGCTGGCACTTGCGCACCTTGTCGAAGTCCTCGAAGCCCTGCTTGTGGATGACGAAAAGCAGCTCGTCGGGGGGCAGCGACTCGCGTTCCATGACCTTGCGGTCGAGCTGGCCATTGAGGATGAGGACGGCAGACCGGCCCTCCAGCACGCGCGTCAGCCGCTTTGAGCTGAAGAGCACGCGCACCACGAGCCCATTGACGGCCAAAAGGCCAAAGGCTCCGATCATGCCGCCGGTGACGGAGTTATCGTCGCCGACGATGGCGTTCTGGACGGTGTTAGAGAACGAGAGCAGCACCACCAGGTCAAACGGGTTGGGCTGCGCCAGTTCCCTCTTGCCGAACAGGCGAAGCAGCACCACCAGGACGAGGGAGACGATGACCGGACGCGCCAGCTTCTCCAGGATAGGAAGCGGCAGGTGAAACATGCTGTCAAACATGGCCGGAGAGAACATGGAATCCAGCATAGAACGGTTTTCCAGGCCGCGAAAAAAGCCTGATTTTGGGCGAAATCCCACGAAAACATGCCTCAGGGACTGAAGCCCATGTTCATTCAATTGGCTTTAGGCCGGGGATAAATCCCCGGCCTACCGCCCGAATGAGTTTTTCCGCAGCCTGTAAAGCCAGGCGCTTTTCTCCGCACCCTCTGGCATGACTAAAGTCGCGCCCCTTCAAAACCGCTCTACGCCAACATGAGAGCTGCTCTAGTTCGCGGGTTTGTAGTCCTTGTACACCGCGGTAAACAGCGTATGGCGCACACTCGGATCCCTGGTCTCGGTATCGCCGAAGGGCTGCTCCACTGTGTCGATAATGGACCGGACCGGAAGAACCAGGTTTTTGTCTCCAACCTTCTCCTCCTGGTAGTCGATGCGCTGATTCTCCTGGCGCACCCATCCGGATTTGAACTCAGCGATGGTCGTCAGCCGGACCACGATTCCCGATTTTGGATCGACTGCGAACTCGCCGTGGTAGGGCACGGTAGCTTTCACCGCCTTCCAACTGGAAAATCCTCCGTAGACGTCTCCGGCCTGAACGGCCTGAGCGGTAGGCGAGAATCCGCCGGCGGCCGCACCCGTGCCTCCGCGCATGTTCAAATCCTTATCCGCGCCTCCCCCGACCGCATCTTGCTCAGGAAAGCAGCAATAATTCACCGCAAAGTGCGACTTTTTCTTGTCGACCGCAAACGAAAAGACCGCGGCCTGGAGACCGTCGATCGACTCCCAGCGCACAAAACCGATCCTTCCTGAGCTCTGCGCTTCTTCAAGCACCTTGCTCAGAACCGGCTGCTGGCCCAATGGAACAACTGCGCCGTTGGCGCCCCAGGATTTCTTCACACTGAGCAGCGGATTGGCCTCTGCGCCGTCGCGGAAAGTGACGGTGTAATCGTCCACGTCGGTATAGCGGATCGGCGTGAAGGGAGGGGGCAGGGCGCCGTACCTGGTGCCGACAGTGAGCGGTGGATTGTCCTGGAAGCGGCGAAGGGTCTTGGTCCCGCTNNGTCCATTGCCGACGGGGTCAGTTCCTCAGTGAGTTCCACATTCTGGAGAGTGGCGGCAAAGTCGACATCGGTTTTCTTTGCTTCCAGCATTGAGGCCAGCAGGTCTTTCAGTTGTTGTACGGTAATCTTCTTGGCAGCCCATCCGGGGGAAGCTACCAGCATGAGCACGAGAAGCCATCCAAATCGTTTCATCAACCTGATTCCTCCTGAGACATCGATTTTGGCAATTGTACCGAGTAAAACCCGTGCGGAGCAGAATTAGGGCATGTGTCTTCGCCGTTTTTTCATTGGACGGACAATTTCGGTGCGCGGTTATGTTTGGCCGCGCGAGAGGGCAGGGCTGTAAAGTGGAAATGCGGTCGCGGGTTGGCCGGCGGCGTGTTTTTTCTGAAGGATAGGGGCAGATTCCATGGATTCGTCCGGGTCGTCTTCGCTTGGATCAACAGTTTCCGAATTGGCTCCTTTTCGGGTCGAGCCTCAGTTTGTGGGCCGGGTATGGGGTTTCAAGGATCTTCGTCCGTGGTATGACAAAGTTGCTGGAGCGGAGCCACTGGGCGAGGTCTGGCTCACCGGGGACGAATGCCTGGCGGCCACCGGACCGTGCGCTGGGCAGACGCTGGGCGGCCTGTTCGCGGAGATGCCGGAAGTAATGCTGGGAAGGGCCGCGGGGGCCAGCGGATCGCCGCTGTTGATCAAGGTCATTTTTGCAAAAGAAAAGCTGAGCGTGCAGGTTCATCCTGACGACAAGCTTGCGCAGAGGTACGGCCAGCCGCGCGGAAAAACCGAATGCTGGTATGTGCTGGCGGCCGATGACGGAGCCCAGGTGGCAGCGGGGCTCAAGCCGGGCGTGACGCTGGAGCAGATCAGGGAAGAGATTCAGGCAGGCACGCTCGAACAGAGCCTGAACGCGATCGATGTGGCCGTGGGGGACATGATCTTTGTGGATGCGGGGACGGTTCACGCCATCTGGCCGGGATCGATTCTGCTGGAGACACAGCAAAACTGCGACCTGACCTACCGGATGTACGACTACGGACGTGGCCGCGAACTGCACATTGAAAAATCTCTTGAGGCGACGCGGCTGGTGACGCGCGCCGGTAAGGTTCCGGCCAAGGCGCTCAGGGATCGAACGATTCTGCTGGATGTGGAGTATTTTCGCGTTGAACGGATTCCAGTGGATGGAAGCAGGTCGAGCGTCAGTCTCGCTGACATGGATCGGCCAGAACCAGGGCTGGCCTACCTGTTTGCCGCGGCCGGCACGGGCAGGATCGTTGGGCCGGGGTTTGAACCCGTCGAACTGCCAGCGCGCGGAATTGTGGGAGTGCCGGCAGCCACGCCGGCATTCACGGTGGAAGACGCGGGCGGGCTGGACTTGATTCGCATCACGCCGAATTGGCCGGCATCCGCGCAATGACGGCTGCGGGATGTGAGGTATACAGGCTTCCGGCAAGGTTCCTGGCCGCAGAATCGCCTCCGAAACTCCTATTTCCTGGGAGAAACTCGCTATCAGGCCGCGGAACTTTTTCCCAGTGGCGGGGTTTTCACCCATAACGGCTTCCGCCGGACCTCGTCTAACGGTTTGGGTGGAGGCAAAAGCTTCGAGCGTCCTTCCAGGCTCTAATACATCCAATAGCCGTTGGAAGGATGTTTTTCAGGCAGAGGAGACAAACAACATGAATCGGCCATTGCTCAAGAGAGTTTTCCCACAGATCCTGACATGGGTCGCGGTGGTTTTGTTTTGCGGCGTAGCGGCGTTGGCCCAGGACTCGGCTCCGCCGGCCGGGCAGCGCACCGACGGGCAGATCGAAATGGACGTCGTACACGCTCTCGATGGCTCCAAGGCGCTGAAGAACGACCTGATCACGGCAGCCACCATCCAGGGTGAGGTTACGCTGTCGGGAACGGTGTCGAGCGCGGCCTCCAGCGAACTGGCGGAATCGATCGCCGGCCATGTGGCGGGCGTTTCCAAGGTGCACAACAACCTGACGGTCGGCAATCCGCAGGATGCGGCAGCGGGCGACCAGAATGCGCAGCAGATGCAGCCGGACGACGCAGGAGCGCCCCCGCCGGACAATGCCCCATCCGCGGCAGGCCCGGATCAGCCGGTGGGACCGTATCCCCCGGCGCGGCCTCAGTATTCACCTGCTCTACCGCCCCAGTCTCAATATGGCCAGGCTCCGCCACCACCGCCGGCACCGGCCTATGAAACGCCCAAAGGCCCTGTGACCATAGGCCAGGGAACCCTGTTGCAGTTGCGGACCAACGAAGCCGTGGGCACTAAAAAGGCTCAGGACGGACAGCCCGTTCAGTTCACGGTCATTCAGGACGTGGCTGTAGGCGGTGTGCTGGCCATTCCGCGTGGCGCTGTTGTGCATGGAGTGGTGGTTGATACCAAGAAGGCCGGCGCACTGGGTGGCAGCCCTGAGCTGGTGCTGAAACTTACTTCACTCGACCTTGGCGGGCAGAGCTACCCGCTGGATTCCGACCAGTTCAAAGTGCGAGGACCGAATAAGGCCGGGCAGACAGTCGGCAGTGCTATTAGCGGCGGAATCATCGGCACCATTATCGGTTGCGCGGTGGGCCGGGGCGCGGGTTGCGCCATCGGCGCGGGAGCGGGCGTAGCCGCAGGCACGGCGGCTTCCGCGGCTTCTTCGGGACCGGGTATCTGGATCCCTGCGGAAGCCCTGGTCACCTTCCATCTGAAGACGCCGGTCACAGTCAATCCGGTGAGTGCGCAGGAAGCGGCACGGTTGGCTCAGGGGTTGTATCGTGGTGGGCCTTCACTCTACCGGCGCGGCTACTACCCTTATGGACCCTATGGCGGTGGCGCTTACGCCGCGGCCGGACCGTATTATGCTTATCCTCCGGTCTACTACCGTCCGTACTACATGGCCGGTGGGTATTACTACTGGCGGTGAGAAGAGCAGTGAACCAGTGAAGAAGTGAACGCGGGCATCCTGGTTTCCTGGGGTGCCCGCGTTGTTTTTGGGGGCCGAATTCCCGGCGCAGAAGACGGTCGGACTGGATGGAGTACACACGAAATAGCCCCAGGAATGGTGCAAACTGGCGGTTTCTCCGACGGGAGGGTATACGTAACTCCTTTGTTATCTTCGGGTGTAAAAAAGAAAAACAACTAAGTGCTTTGTTTTCATAGAGATCATGAAAGGGGGTAGGGGGGGTACCTGTTTTCGGGGAGAATTTCCCGGTTTGAGTGGGTTCGTGTTCATGCGGATTCAGCGCTCTGTTCTTCACAGTTTTAATTGTGCGCCTTTTCCATTTAATTATCGGCAAACCACCACCTGCGGTGGGGTAGACGCTCGCGGGAGGCTCGCACGGGGTTGGTTGAGGGCCTCGCGCCAGAAAGAAGGCGCAAGGTGCTTTCACAGCGTCCCTCCAGGACGCGAACCTTCCGCTTGGCTGCTTTCCACGGGTTTTACCCGTGGCTATTCTCACCCGGTCCCTCCGGGACGGCCACCTGCGGTGGGGCCAAACGCTCGCTATCGGCTCGCAACAATTCTCTGCTTCTCGCCAAGGTCGCTTGCGGTTCGGCAACCGGTGGAGTCCGTATAAGAAACAGCATGGAAGGCCCGATGACCGACAATTGGCCCTTGAGGTCGCCCACCCGCTGTCGGACGCAGGCAGGTTTGGGCGCACGTCGTTCTCGCTCGTCTATAATGCTAATGAATCGCGTCAGTCAAGAATTGCGCGAGAATTGCGCATCCGTGGGAGATTCCCGCAACCGATCCCGTGCCGGTCTGGTGACCGGCCGTGAAGGGTAGGCAGCGCGTAGAGAGTTGAAGGTTCAAGTCCATTCATGATTCGCTTCCTGCAGCAAAAAGATAACCGCATCACCAAGGCAATCTTCGTCGTCATCATTGGCGTCGTCTCGGTGGGCATGGTGGTGTACCTGATTCCAGGCCTGACGGGCATGGGAGCTGCGTCCACCGATACGTATGCCGTGGTCTACCCCCACTGGTACAGCCGCTACACAGCTTCAGGCGAGCCGGTAACGCAGCAGCGCGTGGAACAGTTGGCGCGCCAGCAGTTGCAGCAGCAGCGCTACCCCGATAGCCCGATGATCCTCAATCTCTTCGAGCAGCGGGTCGGCCAGCAACTGGTGCAACAGCAGGTTCTGCTGGTTGAGGCCAGGCGGCTGGGCATCAACGCCACTGAAGACGATGTTCGCAAGTATCTGCAGACCGGGCAGGCCGGCCAGGTTTTGTATCCCAACGGCGTATTCATCGGTCCCGAACAGTACGCATCCCTGATCGCCTCCCGCTTCAATCTCTCGGTCAATGATTTTGAAGACGATGTCCGACACGACATCATTCTCCGGCGCTTGCAGGCGCTGATCACGGCCGGGGTCACGGTGAGCGACAAGGAAGTCACGGACTCCTATCGCAAAGACAACATCAAGATCAAGTTCGATTATGCGGTGATTTCCTCGGACGATCTGCGCAAGGGGATCAACCCGCCGGATAACCAATTGGAGGATTTCTTCAAGAAGAACGCCGCGCGCTACGCCTCGGCGGTGCCGGAGGAGCGCAAGATCACTTACTTTGCGTTTACGCCCGACCAGATACCTGGGGGCGTGCAGCAACCGAGCCAGCAGGAGATTCAGCAGTACTTTAACGCGCACCAGTCGGAATACTCGGTGCCGGAGCAGGCGCGGTCGCGGCACATTCTCATCAAGGTGGATGCGAACGCCGACGCCAAGACCGATGCGGCGGCCAAGGCCAAGGCGGAGGGAATTCTCAAGCAGCTTCAGGCCGGCGGCAACTGGGCCGACCTGGCCAAGAAGTACTCCGACGACCCGGGCAGCAAGGACTCGGGCGGCGAACTGGGCTTTTCGCAGAAGGGCCGCATGGTGCCGGAGTTCGACAGCGCCATCTTCACGCAGAAGATCGGCGACATCAAGATTGTGAAGAGCCAGTTTGGCTATCACATTGTGCAGGTGGAGGAGCGCCAGACAGCGCACGCGCAGGCGTTGAACGAAGTGCTGCCCACCATCCAGGCAACGCTGATTCGCCAGAAAACGGCGGATGCCGAAGACAACTATGCGAAGGCGCTGACCGCGGAGGCCACGAAGAACGGCCTGGAGAAAACCGCCACGGCTCATCATTTAAGCGTGGTGACTACGCCTTCAGTCAGCCACCAGGGAACGATTGCTACCCTGCCCGACGGGTCGCAACTGATTGGCAAGGCGTTNNGCAATCTTCCAGGTGACCGGGGTGACGGCGGCGCATGCACCCAACTTTGCCGACTGGAAGAGCCATGTTCTGGAAGACTATCGCGACCAGGTGCTGCCTGCGCTGCTGAGCCTGCGGACCAAGCAACTGGCGGACAAGGCCAAGCAGTATAACGATCTGGCCAAAGCAGCCAAGGAACTGGGCGCGACTGTGAAGACCAGCGACCTGGTGGGTCCGACCGGCCAGGTGCCCGATCTGGGGCAGGTGGGGCAGGTGGCTCCGCAACTTCTCGACCTGAAGGTGGGGGACATCAGCGGTCCGATCGACACCCAGCGAACCGGCGTGGTGGCCAAGTTGGTGGACAAGCAGGAGCCCAGCGCGGACGAAATTGCGAAGAACCTCGACCAGACGCGCGACCAGATGCTGGAACAGCGCCGGAATGACGCCTTTGGAGTGTTCCTCAGCACCGTCATGAACGACTACAAGAAGAGCAAGCGCATCCAGATCAACGCCAAATCGACGGGACCCGCGCTTCCGGGTATGTAAGCAGGCAGGTCGCCGAACAGGACGACAGCACAAAAAGCCCGCGCCCTTCAAAGGACGCGGGCTTTTTGGAATGCCGACAAACGTCTGGTTCAATGCAAACCAAAGAGAATGGTTTGGGGCTAAAGCCCCATCTCTCTCATTTAAGCTGGTTTGCGGCAACCTTTGACTTCGCTCAGGGCAGGCTAAAAGTCGTGCCCTTTCGCACATCTACGTCCCAATTGAGTTTTTCAGCAAGCTGAAAACCGCCTCCTGACAAGGAAGCGGGCTCCTTCGAAAATGCGGGTGATGACGGTGGATCCGAGGGCGGACGTGGACGTCCGCGGTACAGCGGGTCTGGAGACCCGCGC
>PMWR01000541.1 GCA_003166055.1 Acidobacteriaceae bacterium | reverse complement strand
CCCGTCCCCGGACTCGACACCAGGTTCAGCACCAGCACGCCGCCGGCCGCATACCGCTCGCGCAGCCCTGCCGCCAACTCGTCGTTCTTCTTCAAAATCCCTCGCCGCAGCTCCACAATGCGCGTCGTCATGCCGTCACCCCAATCTCTGCGTCCCCGGCCTTTTCCATTCCGTCTCCATCCTCAATCTCAAACGACTCAATTTCCAACTCGCGCCCCTGCCGCAAATCAAAGCAAGGCGCGCCGCACCTGGGACATCGAAAGCTCTGCACGCTCTCCAGTTCGACATCCGCATCGCACCCCGCGCAGTGCATCACCACCGGCACAATCGTCACCACCAGGCGCGCCTTCTCAAGCGGGGTCCCCTCCGCGGCAATCCCAAAGCAAAACTGCAAACTGTCTTCAATCACCGCCGACAGCGCGCCCACCCTGAGCCGCACCTCCACCACGCGCGCGCCCGGATAGGCAGCCAGCGACTCCATCACCGTCTCCACCACGCTCGAAACGATCGAAAGCTCATGCATGACCAGTCGATTCTACGCTCCAGATCGTTCCTCGCGTCTTCATGCGGAAGGGCTCGACCGCGGTTGGCCAACTCCGCCAACTCCGCTAACCCCGCCAACTCCGCCCTCCGTATAAGATGGAAAACAAGGATCTTCCTCATGCCCACCACCTCCGCCCCGTCGCGCCTGGCCCTGAGCCAACTCGCTCCCGGTGTCTTCCAGTCGGAAATCCGCGCCATGTCCGTCGCCTGCGACGCCATCGGCGGCATCAACCTGGCCCAGGGCGTCTGCGACACCCCCGTGCCCGCGCCGGTCGAGGCCGAAGCCATCGCGGCCATTCACGCCGGCTACAACATCTACACCCGCCTCGACGGCATTGACCGCTTGCGCAACGCCATTTCTGCGAAGCAGCAGCGCGACTACGCGCTCACCTACGACCCCGAGACCGAAGTCCTTGTCTCCTCCGGCGCCACCGGCGGATTTCACGCGGCCGTCATGGCGCTGATCAATCCCGGCGACGAGGTTCTGCTCTTCGAGCCCTTCTACGGCTACCACGTCTCCACGCTCAAGTCGCTGCGCATCAACCCCGTCCTCGTCCCGCTCGCCGATCCCGATTTCGCGCTCGACACCGACGCTCTCAAGGCCGCCATCACCCCGCGCACCCGCGCCATCGTCATCAACACGCCCGCCAACCCCAGCGGCAAGGTCTTCACCCAGGCCGAGCTCGAATCCATCGCCGCCCTCGCAATCGAGCAAGACCTCTTCGTCCTCACCGACGAGATTTACGAGTACTTCGTCTACGACGGCGCGCGTCACATCAGCCCCGCCACCTTGCCCCGCATGCGCGAGCGCACCATCGTCCTCTCCGGCTTCAGCAAGACNNAGCTATTTTCATGACCTGACGTATGTCTGCGCACCCTCGGCATTGCAACACGGCGCCGCTGCCGGCCTCGAGCAGCTTCCACCCAGCTTCTACATCGAATTGGCCGCGGCTCACCAGGACAAACGTGCCCGCATCCTTGCCGCATTGCACGCCGCCGGGCTCGAACCCACCACGCCCGCAGGCGCCTATTACGTTTTGGCTGACGCCACAAGGCTCCCAGGCAAGAATGCCGCTGAAAAGGCCCGCAAGCTGTTAGCCGCAACCGGCGTAGCATCGGTAGCCGGCTCCGCCTTCTTCCGCCCCGGACGAGGCGACAATCTGTTGCGATTCTGCTTTGCCAAGCAGGACCACGACCTCAACGAAGCCTGCGAACGCCTCCGTAAGCTCTAGCCTGGGGCCGCACGCCCCGCGCAATCCTCTTAACCCAAAAAAGTCCATCGACCTTTTCTCGAGATGACGCGAAGGTGCTTGCTTTTTGCACAGGCTATGCCCTAAAAATAGTGCATCTCGTTGCCCTAACCGATTCAGGAATATGAAAGAGGAGGACGCGGCTGAGAATTCCACCAACGGACCTGGATATTCAGAGCGCCCGCAGACGGAATCACTGTTATTCTTCAGAATCTCCGCAGGTGGAGGAAACGTGGCGGGGTCTGATGAGGAAGTACGTCTAAATGAATTTCGTCAGGCGGCCATCTGCCCAAACTGTGGCAAGCCGATTCCGGAAGGCACTGCGGTTGCGCGAGGTCCCGGTGCATTTTGCAGTTTGGAGTGCGTCGCATTATTTCACAATGCTGAATTCAGTGAGAGGGCAAAAAGACTAGCTGCTGCGTTGCATAATTAGGACTGAGAAGTACTGGAGAAAGAATTGGCTTCGCAAACTTTGTTCCCCGATCGTCTGCCAACCGGCGAAGGCATATTGCCGTCGCAGGAAATCCTTAATTTCGTTCAGACAGGCATAATCCGGTCGAGTCGCGAGATTCAGGAAGATCAGATTCAGCCAGCGAGCATCGATCTCCGTCTCTCACGCGAAGCTTACCGGGTTCGTGCCAGTTTTCTACCAGGAAGATCCACAACTCTCCTCACGAAGGCCACAGACAAGGGATTGCTTACCGCGAAGATGGATCTGTCAGAGCCAACACTTCTAGAACCTCACGTCATTTACATAATTCCGCTCATGGAGAGCCTCAACCTGCCCTCAGATGTTTTCGGAATCGCAAACCCAAAGAGTACGACTGGAAGACTCGATATCTTTACACGCTTGATTACCGAGCATGGAGACGAATTTGAGCGAGTACGGAGAGGTTACCATGGAGCGTTGTACGTCGAAGTCATTTCTCAGTCGTTCCCCATCCTCGTTCAGGCTGGAATGACCCTGAACCAGCTCCGGTTTGGACGAGGCAAACTCGTCGTTGCCGGTGATGCTAAATTGAAGCAGCTTGATCAGGACGCTCTTCTGATTGACGCCGACGAAGGCAGCGGGAGATTCGATATTGATCGGGGCCTTCGGATAACGGTCGATCTCGAGGGAAATGGCTCTGGCGTCGTCGCTTATCAGGCTAAGCGATCGTCGCCGCCGATTGACCTCAGCAGGATCGACCATTATGACATTGCCGACTTTTGGAGCCCAATCTATCAGAACGACAAACGGCAATACATTCTTGATCCGGGAGAGTTTTACATTCTGGCATCGAAGCAGCGTGTCCGAGTCCCGGCTGATCTAGCGGTCGAGATGCTTCCGTATGACCTGGCTACACAGGAGTTTCGCGTCCATTACGCTGGATTCTTTGATCCCGGATTCGGGTACGGAAGAGACGGCGAGATTCCAGGAACAAGGGCAGTCCTGGAGGTCCGCGCAAATGAAATGCCAATTCTCTTGGAAGACGACCAATTCGTGGGGAGATTGAACTACTACAACATGTCGGCGAAGCCAAGTAAGGTTTATGGTGGGACCATCGGATCAAATTACCAGCAACAGGGACTCGCACTTGCAAAACAGTTCAGGCGGGACCAGCAGTACTCCTCCAGTTCCGTACCGAATTCCAAGCAAGGCGAAAGTGAGAGCGCATTCGCGTCACCGCGTCTTGGCGAAGAGTTAGACCTGGGCGGAGATTCGGACGATGAGTCCAATCGATCGATTCTCAGCATCGCCTTCCCCGAATCGAGCGAATACACCATCAGAGCCAAGGATTAGAGCGAAGCCGAAATTGCGCCATGGGTTCTGCCGAGCGATAGCCTCCGAGTTCAATCCGAAACGCCCGTCCCTACCGCATCGCCGACCAGATGGCCAGATTCACTCCCACCATCACAACTGCCGCGCCGGGAATCAGCAACAGCGCTTTCTTCAAGCGCAGAGGATCGCCGCCCGCAATCGCGCCGATCAAGCGCGAACTCACCGCCAGCCCAGCCCATCCGCACGTAATCACAAAGCCGATCGCTGTTCCGCTCATGCGCGGAAAGGCATTGCCAACCATCGCCAGGGTAGTCGGGAATACAGGAGCCATCGACAGGCCCGCAATAAACACCAGCGCGGCCGCAACCNNGCCGCCAGCGTGACCGTCACCGCCGGCACGTGGATGAGAATAGGAGACACGCCAACGCGGCCGACGAGTAGCCCGAGAGCAAATCCGAGCGAGAGAATATTGAGCGCGCGCGATTCCGGAATGCCTTGTGCAATCAGGTGCCGCGGCAGCCAATTCCAAACGCCCACCTCGCAGGACACGTAGAGAAACAGCAGAAATCCCAGCAAAAACAGCAGGGGCCGTCCAAGCACCGAGCCTGCATCGGCCAGAACAAAGCCCGCTCCGCCAGACGGGGCTGGCATTTTCGCAAAAGCCTGGATCATCAGCGCAACCACTGTAAGCGACGCCACCGTATAGCACAGGCGAACCCAGTTCTTTTTGAAAACATTGGCGGAGATGAACGGCGTCGCCAATCCGCCCAGCCCGAAGAAAAGATTCACGAGGTTCAGCGCGGTAGCGCGATGCGCCTCGCTTACGCCGCTCACCAGCGCATTGGCGCCAGTGACCACAATGCCGCCGCCCACCCCGAGCAGAAATAAAAGGAACACAATGCTCCGGAACCCCTTCGATCGCGGCAACCAGAAGAGCGCAATAACAATAAACAGCAAGCCGAGAATGAGGCCCGCCTTGTCACCCTCGGTATCCAGCAGCGGGCCCACGCCAACCGACGCAATCATCAACCCGAGCGCCTGGCTGAAAGCGATCGTCCCGTTCTGCGTGGGTGTGAGATGGAAGCGATCGGACAGGTCGGGCAAAATGGTGCCCAGCATCGCGGCAATCATTCCATAGACAAAGATGGCGANNGCGCTATCGCCAGACCAACGCATGATCTTCGCGAACCCCCACTCGCCTCCAGTAGACTGGTAGGGCAATGACACCAGCGCACAAACGGGGTCGATCCAGCCTGGCAGCCGCAATGCCGTTTCAACTTGCGGCCGCCCTCGTTTTCGCGCTCCTGGTCACGGGTTGCGGCACCCCGGGCGCACCGCTTCCGCCCTCGCTGAATCTGCCCGACACGGTCGACGATCTGGCCGCGATCCGCACCGGCGATCAAGTGGCGCTCACCTGGAAGATGCCTCGAAAAAACACTGACAAGCTACTCCTTAAAGGCGCAATTCCAGTCCGCATCTGCCGCAAAGAGGGTAGTGGGTCCTGCGTTCCCGTGCCCGCCAACCTTCTTCTCGCTCCCAGCGCAGCGGGCTCCTTCACCGAAACGCTGCCACAAAATCTCGCCACGGGCGCGCCGCGTTCTCTCAGCTATTTTGTTGAACTGGTGAACCGCAATGGGCGCTCGGCCGGTCTTTCCAACGCCGCAGTCGTGCTGGCAGGCGAAGCTCCGCCATCAGTCTCCGGCCTGACGGCGAACGTGATCAAAGCGGGCGTAGTACTGCGCTGGAATCCGGCTCCTCAGGAGTCAATCCTCACTCCCGTTCGCCTGCACCGCAAGCTGCTCACCCCACCGGCCGCAAAGCCGAAATCCGAGCAGGGCCCCATGGCGCCCCCGCCCGAGCCGGTGGAACAGAGCCTGCTGGTGGAACCCGACGGCCAAGCCAGCCAGAACGACCGCGCTCTCGACAAGAACATTCGCTTCGGCGAGACCTATGAGTATCGAGCCCAGCGCGTCGCCCGGGTCACCGTTGGTGAGCACACGCTCGAGCTCGCCGGTCCGCTTTCCGCCCCGGTTCGCGTCGAGACCCTCGATGTTTTTCCGCCTGCCGTCCCAACGGGACTCGCCGCCGTCGCCACGCTCGGCGAGGCCGGAACCGAAACCGCCATCGACCTGAGTTGGCAACCGGTCCCCGACACCGACCTGGCCGGCTATGCCGTCTACCGCCGCGAAGGCGATGCCGCATGGCAGCGCATCTCCCCGGCGCAACCAATCGTCCCGCCCGGCTTCCACGATGCTAGCGTCCTGCCCGGCCACACTTATCGCTACGCCGTCAGCTCCATCGATCAGGCCGGCCATGAAAGCGCCCGCTCCATCGAAACCGAAGAGACCGTGCCCAACCCCTGACCGCCAAGCCAGCGAGGAATCCTCCCATGAAATACTGCCGCTTTCTGCTTGATAACCAACCTCACTACGGAGCCGTAAAGGATCGCGCCGGTGAACTCTGGATCGTCGATCTTGCCCAGGCCCCCGAAGAGGACCTGGCCTTTCACCTGGCCCACGCCCGGTCCGCAGCCCCGTCTCTCGACTTCGCGTCCCTCGCGTTCGAGCCCCTTCCCCTCAGCTCCGCTCACCTGCTCGCGCCCGTCATCCCATCCAAAATCGTGTGCGTTGGCCGCAACTATCGCGACCACGTCAAAGAGTTGGGCAATGAACTCCCCACCGAGCCGCTGCTGTTTTTCAAGCCGCCCTCGTCGCTGCTCGCTCCCGGCGGCATCGTGCGCATGCCCGCCGCGTCCTCCCGTGTTGACTATGAGGGTGAACTTGCGCTGGTCATCGGCAGCCGCGCCAGCAAGCTCCAGCCAAATTCCGACTGGCGCTCCGTCATCCGCGGCTACACCCTGGCCAACGACGTCACCGCCCGCGACCTGCAAAAAACAGACGGCCAGTGGACCCGCGCCAAAGGCTTCGATACCTTCTGCCCCGTCGGCCCCATCGTCAGCGATGAACTCCATCCCGAAACCGGGCTCACCCTCGAAACCCGCGTCAACGGCGAACTCCGCCAGCACGGCTCCACGCTCGACTTCATCTTTGGCATTCCCGAGCTGCTCGTCTACATCACTGCCGCCATCACCCTCGAGCCCGGCGACCTGCTGCTCACCGGCACCCCCGCGGGCATCGGCCCGCTCGCCGCGGGCGACAAGGTCGAAATCTCAATCCCCGGCCTCGGCGTGCTCTCCAACACGTTCGAGCCCGAGTAATCGGAATTGCGGCGCCGTTCCAAAGAGCTAGCGGCCGGAGGAGTGCTCGTCGTCTGCTGACAAACCCATCGAGGTAATGAGCCTCCCCTCCGGCTCAGGTTCCGGATCATCTTTCTCGTCATCCCTGCCGCGCTTCGTTTCCGGGCGCTCAAGCCGCACGCACAGCACGCCACTGCCTATCAACAAAAGAAAATCGACAAGATAAACAAACACCCGTCCCCAATGCCGGTCGAGATCGACCTTGTAGAGCTGAGTGCCTGTTTCAGCCTCCTGAATCCCGATCACCCTCAGCGAGTAACCTGTGAACGAGTTGCCGGCGGCGCCACCCAGATATTCAAACTCGTAGCGCTCACCTGTCGGGCGTTTCCAAAGAGCCGCTTGCGCATCGTCATCCAGCGCAAGCGTGTAGCCGCCGGTCCTGGTGCAGTCAATCACGCAGATGAAATCGGTCGACCCGCCCCTTCCAGATGAGTGGTGCACCACCCGATATTGCCCGCTCACCGTCTTCCGTGGAACATTCGCATGCGGTGAAAAGGCGTCAACCGCCCCAACCAGGCAGGCCAGAGATAGGAAGCAGAGATAGACGCACTGCTTCGTTCCATCAAACTGTCCGGCAAACCTCCGCCGGTCCAACCAGTCTCTAAAGTCCAGGGAAAGAACGCACCCGCAAATCACCACCGTGATCACGGTCGCCGCAATCGATAGCAGGTTCAAATCGTTCAGGAAGGCCATTGCCCACCATCTTACCCCGCATTCTCAAGCATCTCTGTGCAAGAAGTCTTCCGGAGTGCCTCGGATCACAACCGCAATCCAACGCAAATTCGACCCACCTCGAAACTCCCTGCCACCCCATTGCATCCAAACAGCGGTACACTATTGGCGAACGCGCCCGAATGACCGAAGCGCCCTTCCCCAGCGCGAAGCGCCTTCCCCAGGAGGAAATCATGCCGCAGAATCTACTCGAGCAACTACGCAACTACACCACCGTTGTGGCCGACACCGGCGACATTGAGGCGATGGAGAAGTTTCGCCCCCAGGACGCCACCACCAATCCCTCGCTCATCACCGCCGCGGCCCAGATGCCCCAATATCAGCCCATCGTCGACAGCGTGCTCAAAGATGCCCGCAATGAACTTGGCGAAGGCGCAACCGATGAGGCCGTAGCCAATCTGGCCTTCCAGCGCCTCGCCATCGCCTTCGGCAAAAAGATTCTAGCCATCGTCCCCGGCCGCGTCTCCACCGAGGTTGACGCCCGCCTCTCCTACGACACCGAGGCCACCATCGCGCAGGCCCATAAGATCATCGCGGAATACGACCACGCCGGCATCGGCCGCGAGCGCATCCTCATCAAGATCGCCTCCACCTGGGAAGGCATCCGCGCCGCGGAAGTCCTCGAGAAGGAAGGCATCCACTGCAACGTCACCCTGCTCTTCGGACTTCACCAGGCCGTAGCGGCGGCCGAGGCCGGCGCCACCCTCGTCTCGCCCTTCGTCGGCCGCATCCTCGACTGGTACAAGAAGGACACCGGCAAGGACTACCAGGGCGCCGACGATCCCGGCGTGCAGTCCGTTACCAAGGTCTACAACTACTACAAGAAGTTCGGCTACAAGACCCAGGTGATGGGCGCCAGCTTCCGCAACATCGGCGAGATCAAAGAGCTGGCCGGCTGCGACCTGCTCACCATCTCGCCGCAACTGCTTGCGGAGCTTGAAGCCACCGAAGGCGACCTGCCGCGCAAACTCGATCCCGAAGCCGCCAAAACGCTGGTCATCCTGCAGATCAAGATGGACAAGGCAACTTTCGACGCCATGCACGCCGCCGACCGCATGGCAACCGACAAACTGAAGGAAGGCATTGAGGGCTTCTCGGCCGCGCTGGTCAAACTGGAAACGCTGCTTGCCAAGCGCCTTGCCGAGCTGGAGTCCCGCGCTCCCGCAACCGTCTGATCACAGCGCGCAGATTGGCACGAAGGGCAGCCCCATGCGGCTGCCCTTCGTGTTTCTGGTCCACGTCATTTTGCAATCGAGACGCCGCTCTGCTAACAAACTTGGTCCCCACCTCTTATAATCCACCACCTATCCGATAAGCTCTGTGTTACAGAACTATAAACAGGCAGTGGCTGGATTCCCCGGCTGCACTCCGAGAGCCCCGGCCATCGCCTCAACAAGGGTCTGCGCGTGCGGTCCCGGGAGGTGTGTATGCAGGCCCAGAATCATCCGTCTCCGTCTCATCCGCTTGAACCCTTCTTTCAGCAAATGGTCCGCAACAGTTACGAGGGCAAGCTCGGCCTCCACGATCCCGACGTGACCAATTATGTGGCGCATCTGCTCTGCGAGTTCTCTGAGGCCGACAAGCTCTACAAGGTGCGCGACGAAGTGGGCCGTCCCATCGAAGAGCTCACCGACATGATGCTGGCCTCCGACCCGGTAAACGGCTCCGCCCCCAACTTCGATGCCGAACGCGCGCTGCGCAAGCACATCGGCGACTACGCTCTGTTCACCGCCGGCATGTATCCGGAGGCGAGCGGTTCCAGCCGCCGCCATCGCCGCCATCAACCCAGCCTTGGCGAACTGATCCAGGCAGGCAAGCAGAGTTACTTCATCGTCAGCCAGTTCAACCTCTTCGAATATGAGCAGGAAGCCCCGCTCTTCGCCCGCCTCTCCGACGGATTCGAGCGCTGCATCCTCGGCCTCACGCTGGTGCGCGAAGAGATGGGACCGCGCAGGCCGCTCATGCTGCCCCCGCAGGTGAATTAACGCGATTCGTCACAACCTTATGCAACTCCTTCGCCGCGTTGATAGTCTAATCAGCGAGGAGCTTCCATGAGCGAGTGGATAACACTGCATGCAGCAGACGGGCACGATCTGAGTGCCTATGTGGCGCGGCCCGAGGGCGAACCGATCGCAGGCCTGGTGGTGATTCAGGAGATCTTCGGCGTCAACGCGCACGTCCGCTCGGTGGCCGACGGCTATGCGAAAGATGGATTCCTGGCCATCGCTCCAGCCCTCTTTGACCGCATCGAGCGCGGCGTTGAGCTCGCCTACGACGGCGCCGACATGCAAAAGGCGGTAAGCTTCATCCCCAAACTCGACGCTGAAAAGTCGACCGCCGATATCGCCGCCGCCATTGACTTTGCCGCAGCCGAAACAGACAAAAAAGTCGGCGTCATCGGCTATTGCTGGGGAGGCACGCTCGCCTGGATCGCCGCCTGCCGGCTCCCGGTCGCGGTAGCAGTTGGATATTATGGCGGCCACATTTCGAAGTACGCCGCCGAAACTCCCGCCGTGCCCGTCATGCTCCACTTCGGCAAGCAGGACGCGCACATTCCTGCCGAAGCCGTTGAAAAAATCCAAGCGGCTCATCCCGAAGTCGAGGTTTATTGGTACGACGCCGGCCACGGCTTCAACTGCGATGCGCGCGCCAGCTATAGCCCCACCCCCGCAAAAGAAGCCCGCGAGCGCTCCCTGAGTTTCCTAAAAAAGCATCTCGCTTGAACAAGCACAGGAGTTCGCAGGTCTCGCCTTTCGAGACCTGCGAAAACTGACCACTGACAACTGATCACTGACAACTGTGGTTCACTCCGACCAAACCCCCAGCACATTCCCCGCTCCGTCGGAAAAGTGAAACCGCCGTCCCCCAGGAAACTCGAACGTCGGCACCACCACGCCGCCGCCCTCCATCCTCACCGCGATCTCAGTCGCCGCAAGGTCCGCAGAGTAGAGGACCACCAGCGGCGCCTGCTTCCCCGGCCCCCCATTTGCCTCGGTCCGTACGAACCCGCCGTCGATGCCGGCACCCTGAAAGCTGACGTAATCCGGCCCATAGTCCACAAAGGTCCATCCGAAAACGGTCGAATAAAACCGCTTCGTCTGCGCGATGTCGGTTGAATGAAACTCGATGTAGTTGATCTTGTGGTGGTGTCCAGCTTTGCTCATAGCTTCTCTTCTCCTTTGTGTTCTGATGCAAATGGAGTCGAGGGAGAGGCGTGCGCGAATTCCAGAATCGGACTCGGAAGCGCAGGCACACCTTTCCCACGGTGCTCTGAAACGCCTCCATCCACATTCCCTCAGAAGCAGGAGAGTGCAGGTAGAGCCCGCTGATTCACTTCCCGCCGCGGACTGCCGAGGTACGAGAAAAACGTACCAGATGATCAATTGCTTTTGCAATCCAAAAAGTGAGGAACGCGCAACGAGTGTCGCACGTCCGAACCCGGGACCGGGAGCCCCTATTCCCTTAGTCCCTTAGTCCCTCTAAAGTATGTATCTGCTAAGGTCCTGATCCTTCACCACCGACGCCACCATCTGCTTCACATACGCGTCGTCAATTAAGAACACCTTCTCCGGGCCGGATGCAGTCATTCGTTCCAGATACGGGAGCGGCGTAGACGACTCCGCCTTGATCGCCTCGCTCAGCACTGCGGCCTGCTCTTCGTCCGGCGCGCGCCGTGCCACATCCGGCGCAAGGAAGCTCACATCCTCAAGCACGCGTTCCATGATGGTGTGCAGCCGCCGCGCTCCAATGTTCTCCGTCTGCTCATTCACCTTGAACGCAAACTCCGCCATCTCGCGCAGTGCCTCGGCGGCAAACTCGAGGCGCACGCCCTCGGTCTC
>PMWR01000507.1 GCA_003166055.1 Acidobacteriaceae bacterium | reverse complement strand
TAAATTGCCGTAAAGTAAAGCTGGCCGTTTTTTGACGGCATGCAAACGGCCTTCAAAATTGTCAAAATCCGGAGGAGAGCAAGCCCACGCGCGGGGAAGATTTACCAGTCCCCTGATATGCCCTACAAGTGCCAGATTTAAAAGATTTAACACGCATTAGAAAGAGTTTCCCCGTAGCAAAAGGAGCCTGCTAAGTTGCAGATAGAGGGTAATTCCAGGCGGTGGGTCAGTCCGATTTTCTCGAAGGCCTGAACCAGGCATCGTTTCTCTCGAGGTTGAGAGGCACCAGGGATTGCAGCAAGCACACCCGAAACGGGAGAAGACCTATGCCGGTACTCTGCATGCAGAAAAAGGATTCGAATTTGCCGCTTTGCACTTTGCACAATGTGTTGCTCAAGCAGCAAGAGGTTCCGATTGACTCGAATGCACCCTCACTCGGGCGCATTACCTGCTATGTTTGTCCGATCAGCCGCTCGGTGGTTCGGGAGCTACGGGGATCCTATGCACACAAGTCCTATTGAGCCGGTGCACGAAGCACCGGGCCGTCTGAAGACGTATTTCCCGATCGTGCCGATCGAGCAGGTCCCCGTGGCAGAATCGCTCGCGGGCGCAATCGCGGATCGCCCGATGGTGCTGGTGGTGGAGGGCGATGCTGCGGTTGCCGATACGCTGGTCGATATCCTCAACCACAGCGGCTATGCCGCGATTGCGGTCTACGACGGGATCGACGCGGTTGCGACCGCGCTGCTGGTGCCGCCGGACCTGGTGATTGCCGATGCCACGTTGCCGGATAGGAGCGGTGTCGAGGTAGCCGCCGAGCTCAAGAGCAAGCTTCCGGCGTGCAAAATCGTGCTGCTTGGCGCAGACCGGGCCGCGTCGGATGCGGGGGCCGCGGCCAGGCTGGCAGAGCTCGCGTTCGCGGTGGTGGAGAAGCCGGTTCATCCGGCCGAGCTGCTGGCGCAGGTTTCCGCGAGCCTGAAATCTTGAGTCGAGGGTTGCGCAGGCGCAGGGGTTGAAGAGGCTGCGGGGGAAGGCCAAGTCCCGAAAAGACATCGTGCAGAGGCTAAACAGGCTGCGGAAAAAGTCTGATTTATGGTTGCATTTTTGGAAAATGGCGCAGGGGCTAAAGCCCCTCTCTCTCATTTTCAACAACTTGCGGCCCGACTGAAGTCAGGCCCTGATACAAAGCCTGTGAGAATTAGGTTTTGGGGAGTTTTTCCGCAGCCAGTAAAGTCCCATCTCTCATATGAAGCAGCTTGCGGTACCCTTCGACTTGGCTCAGGGCAGGCTGGAAGTCGTGCCCTTTCGCACATCCACGTTACAGAAGGAGTTTTTCAGAAAGTAGAGGGCGCGCGGCCGCCGCGCGCCCTGTTTAACTTCACTTGCCAGGACTCTAATTCGTCAAGACGGCGCGGTAGCGGACCTTGTTCTTCTTGACCTTCTCGATGGCCTCATTGGCTTTGGCCATGGGGAAGGACTCGATTTGGGCTTTGACGCCGTGGCGCGCGGCCACGTCGAGCATCTCCTTGATGCGGTATGGGCTGCCGATGGGGCTGCCGCCGATGGAGCGAAGGCCGGAGATGAGCGGAAACGCGTGCACAGCGACCGGCGAGGGGGGAACGCCCACAAAGCACAGCGTCCCGGTGGGGCGCAGGGCCTGGATGTAGACTCCCCAATCCTGGTCGGCGTTGACGGTGCTGACGATCAGATCCAGCGTTCCCGCTACTTCTTTCAGCGCCTTGGATTCGCGGCTGTTGACGAAGTTGTGCGCACCGAGTGCGCGGGCTTCGTCCTCCTTGGCGGCCGACGTGGAAAAGGCGGTGACCTCGGCGCCGAATACTTTGGCGAACTGGATGGCGAGGTGGCCCAGGCCGCCGATGCCGATGACGCCCACCCGCGACGAGGGGTTGACGCCATGCGTGCGCAGCGGGTTATAGACCGTAATGCCGCCGCACAGCAGCGGCGCGGCATGTTCGCTCTTGAGAGCTTCAGGAATGGGAAACACGAAGCGGGAGTTGGCGCGAACGCGGTCGGCGTATCCTCCGTTGCGATGGACGCAGGTGCCTTCCGCGGCGGGGCACAGGTTTTCCATGCCGCGAGTGCACCACTCGCATTGGCCGCAGGAATTCGATTGCCAGCCGAGTCCCACGCGCTGGCCCACGGCAAGCGAACTTACCGCGTCGCCCACGGCGGCGACGGAGCCGATAATCTCATGGCCTGGAATGAAGGGGTACTGGCTGATGCCCCAGTCGTTTGAGATGAGGTGAAGATCGCTGTGACAGATGCCGCAGTGGGTGATGGCGATCTCAACCTCGTGCGGACCCAGCTTGCCCGGGTCATAGTGATACGGCAACAATTCGGCTCCAGCTGCGTGCGCTGCAAGTCCCTGGATATTGGCCATGGTCGTTCTAATGTCCTCGATAGAGTATTACCAAGAGGCCGGCTTTCCTAAAAAACCGCCCGCCGAAGTCTGGCAAAGGCTATCCCTGCCACTGCTAGTCTAAACCGCCGCCCGGCTGTACGAGCAGATTGAGCACCTGGAATCCGCTGAGGACCCCTCCGGCGGGCGCTTCGCCGGCCACTTGCGCTGACTCGCCATTCAGGTTTACGTCTTGCGTGGCGTGGAGCGGCTCAAGGGCGTTGGCCACGGAAAGAGGCAGGCTGGCAAGCGTTTGGCCATCCATGCCGGCCTGGGATTCAGGCACCAGGAGGCTCACATAGATGCGGTCGGCGGGGTGCTGGCGGCGGGCTTGCGCGAGCACGGTTTCCAGGTCGGGATGGCGGCCGGAAAAGCGGGGCTGGTCCAGTGTCCGGTCCAGCGTACCGGCATCTGAGATCAAAAGTCGCAAATTGCCCGCGCCCAGGCGGGCGGGGAGCGTGAACGGGATGCGCAGATTGCGCGCAGGCTGCTGCCAGGGACGGACGGTGACCTCAACCATGACGGTGTCGCCGGCGTGGACGATGTTATTGCTCACCAGGCGCGCTGTCTCGAGGTCCACGCGCACAATTTGCGGAATGGCCTCGGCGTGCAGATCGATCCGGCGCACTGTGCCCTGCCGTGCGCCGTTGGAGTAAAGGCGGTTGAAGCGCTCGGCGGCCTGGAAGGCGATGGTCATGGGCGCCGGGTTTGCCTCGCCCGCCGAGGCCCACAGGTCGAGCGGCGACGGCTCGTTTCCATCGAGCAGGACGCTGCCCGTGAGGTGATAGCTGGTTTCCGCAGTGCTCTGGTTGCTCTCGAGCAGCGCTTCATAGAGCGAGACGAGGACGGCCTGGGGGGTGAGCGAGGGCAGGTCGAGAACCTCCACGTTGACCTTGCGATCGACGCCTGATTCATGCACCGTGATGTGGACGGGAATCATGTGCGGCTCCGCACCGAGAACGCCGCGGATGGCGGAGTCGCGGTCTTCGGTGAATGCCCCGATGGGGTCGCCGGTGTTGACGATCTTGAAAGCGTTGAGCGGCGACGCCAGCGTTGCCACCACTTCAGTTGCGGTCATGGGCAGTGAAACCGGGCCGGCCTGGAGGAGGGGATGGCCGCAGGCGAGGAGCTGCTTGAGATCGATATAGGTGACGGTGCAGGTGGCGGAGATTTCGAGGTCGCCGCGGACAAGCTGTGCGCTGACGGCCGATCCGGGGACGACGCCGGCGAGGGCAGCGGCGGAGGGTTTGGCGTCTGGATTGGCTTTGGAGGATCCGCCCATGCCGCCAGCCGCGACCATCTCCAGGCCGGTGCCGGCCAGATGTTGCTGCCAGAGGCGAACCGCTTCGGGACGGAATCCGCTCATCACCAGAGGGGTTTCCATGGCGTGGAAGCTTTCCTGACCCAGCATCTGAAGATTCTGATCCCTGTTCCCTGATCCCTGATCCCTGGTTTCCGATCCCTGATCCCTGATCTCTGATCCCTGATCTCCGATCGGCAGGTTGCGCACCTGGAGCATGTCTTCAATGGGGGTGATGCCGGCGATTGGGTCTTTGCTGAATTCGCCAATGCGGTAGGAGAGCGCTCCGAGTAGCTTGTTGCCGATATAGACCGGGCTACCGCTCATGCCGGCCACCACGCCGGTGTACTCGGGGTGGGCGCCGTGCAATTGAGCCAGGATCATGTCCTGGCCGGGGCCGCGCGCACCGCGCAGGACACCGAGAATCTCGACATCCATCGGTTCGGGCTTGTTACCCTGAAAGACGGTCCAGGCGGTTGCGGTCATGCCGCGACGGACCTGGCTGAGCGGGAAGATGCCGCCGGTGGAGGGTGGGGGGCCGGGGGGCGCAGGCGCGGTTTGTGCGTTGGCCGGGCAGGGGAAGATCAGCAGGACCGAGGCAATGGCCACGGCAACCGAGGAAGCGCGCAGCCGGATTTCCGTCAACCGAGGTTTCACGTCTATAAGAGTACAGGCTGCCGGCTGGGGCGGGGAGGTCAGATTGCCCGCAAGGGCCTGGTTTTGAGCGAACGATGGAGAAGGGTGTGGGGCTAAAGCTCCATCTCTCTCATTTTAGATAGCTTGCGGCATGACTCAAGCCACCCAAGCGGCGAAGACCTGTCGCTGGGGACCCCGGCAAGTCGTGCCCCGATACAAGGCCTTGAGAGGAATGCGTTGAGATGAGTTTTTCAGCAGGCTTTGAAGTGGTGCCCAAAAAGAAACGGGTTGAAGGTGGAAAGGCCCGATGGCGGATGGTTGGGCTTTGNNATGGGGCACCCGCAGTTTCATGCTCCGGGGGTCGGCTAAGCCGGTGGACGACTAAAAGCTTGAAGCTGGTTGCTGGGCATTCGGAGCTGAAGGCTGATAGCTGAAAGCTTTAGGCTCAGCGTATGCTGTTGTGCAAAGAGGTTGTCATGTCCTTGCCGTATCGGATCCAATCACGTTTCTCCGCACACCCATTGCGCGGCTTCGCGTCCGCGGGCTTGTTTCTGCTTGTTCTGGCGCTTGCGGCAGGCTCGCTGACGCAGATCCACGGCCAGAGCACGCCGCCTCCTCAGCCACCGGCTCAGCCGCAGCCTGGGCAGCCACAGCAACCTGCGCAACCCGACCAGACTGCGCCGGACGCGGGCGGGCCGGGCGGCGACTCCGGAGTGATCGCGCTGCCCAAGAAGAAGGACACGGGGGACGAAGCGCCACCGCCGCCGGCTCCCGCCGCGCCTAAAATCGTGAATCCTGTGGGCATGAACATCCCGACGCTGCGGATCGAGGTTCCCGAGGTGAACGTGGATGTGGGCGTGCTGCTGGAGAAGACACACCAGTTCGTACCCGGACTGAAGCCCTCGAATTTCCGTGTCTACGAGGACGGAGTGGAACAGAAGGTGATCGGCTTCAAGCGCGTGGAGGCGCCGATCACGGCCCTGATGCTGTGCGAGTTTGCCGCCAACAGCTACACATTTATCTATGACATGCGCAATTCGGCCTTCACATTTGTGAATCAGCTACATCCGCAGGACTATGTAGCGCTGATGACCTTTGACATGAACACGCAGATTATGACCGACTTTACCACGGACAAGCGGCAACTGATGGAGGCCATCAACTCACTGCGCATTCCCGGGTTCAGCGAGACCAACCTGTTTGACGCGCTGTACGAGGGGATTGACCGGCTCGACCGTGTTGAGGGCCGCAAGTACATCATTCTGATCGCTTCAGGGCGCGATACGTTCTCAAAGCTGACGCTGGACAAGATTCTCAAAAAGGTGAGGGAATCGCACGACATTACCATCTTTACCGTCTCAACCGGCGGGGCTATGCGGGCCATGACCGAGGGCGGGGGAGGCATGCGGAGCCAGATGCGGGATATGGATTTTCTGCAGGCCGACAACGAGATGAGGACGTTTGCCTCGATTACCGGCGGTATGAGTTTTTTCCCGCGATTTAGCGGCGAGATGCCCGACATCTTCAACGAGATCAATCAGAACATCCGGGCCAAATACGAGCTGGTCTACCACCCCACCAACCCCAAGCAAGACGGATCCTATCGCAAGCTGCGCGTGGAACTGGTGGACGACGAAGGACAGCCGCTGCGCATGCAGGACGAGAAGCACAAGCAGCTCAAGTACGACATCATCGCGCGGGACGGCTATCGCGCCAAGCAGGAAGTGGAGTGAATAGCAGTGAATTAGTGAAGAAGTGAAGCGGAGATGCAGTGAAGAAGTGAGGTAGTAAAGACAAGTGAAGAAGTGAAGCTGAGAAGAGGGAAGAGCCCGGCGGTCAGCGCTCGCGAGAGCACTGGCGGCCGGGTCCGGCATTTTGGAGGCCCGGGAATTCAGAGGCTATTTCTATTTGAACTGGTTGATTACGTCCAGCGCGTAGTAGCCGATGACAAACAGGGTCATGGCTCCAACCAGGACCAGAACACCCTTCCGAATGGGCGCTAACTTGTTGACTCTGGCCAAGATCGCGGCCTGCTCGTTTTTGACATGCTCGAAGGAATCAGCCAGAACAAGTTGATCGTCCTCATCGCGGCTGAGCCTGTCGTTGTACATCTTGAGCGCCAGCATGATCAAGACGAGCGCGCCCCATGTGATCCACATTACGAGAGCAAAACCTGTCATATTCAACCTCCTCATTACTTTCTGGTCCCAGGTACCGGCGGGCTCCGTGAAGGAATCGCGGTCTCGTGAGTAGAGGGGCCGTACGGTTGATCATCATAGCGCCGAATGAATACCGCTGTGGTGACAAAAATCACAGGCGTTTTGGTGGGATGAAGCGGTTTTTCACCCCCGGTCCTGAAGCTGTCCCTGACGGCCCCGAAGCGTTTCGAGTGCCGAGGGGTGCGACTTTCAGGGCTTCTGTTGCATCGAATGAGATGAAAGCGTGAGACGAAAACGTGAATGGGGCTTGTGTCCCTGCCCCCAGAGCGGTAGAGTCAGAGAGAACAAGCATTTCACGATTTGGGAGAAACCATGGCCACAGCGACCGTAGCACCCGCACAGGAAACCGAAAAGAAGGCACCCCTTCACCTGACACCTCAGGCAATTGCCAAGGTCCGCGAGATCATGGCCACTCAGGATCCGATTCCGGCGGGATTGCGCATCGGCGTCGTCGGCGGCGGTTGTTCCGGCTTCCAGTACTCGATGGCCTTCGAGAACCAGAGCGGCATGATGGACAAGGTTTTCGGCTTTGACGACCTGAAGGTTTTTGTGGACGCGACTTCGCTGATGTACCTCAACGGCTGCATCGTCGACTACGTCGAAACGCTGGAAGCGGCCGGTTTCAAGTTTGAGAACCCGCAGGTGAAGTCGACCTGCGGCTGCGGATCATCCTTCAGCGTTTAAGCAGTCCCACACGCACTTGAGCCGGATTTTTTCTGGCATGAGGCCCGTCCCTTTGGGGGTGCGGGCCTTTTGCATGAGTGAAGAAGCAAAAGAGTGAAGGAATGAAGAGGTGAGAGTTCTCGATTTGCTTGGGTTGAAGCCTGCCACTTGATGTTGGGCGTGGAAATCCAGGCCGATTGTCGCTTGAC
>PMWR01000444.1 GCA_003166055.1 Acidobacteriaceae bacterium | reverse complement strand
CGCATTTACGGCACGGATTACGTGGTGGTGGTTTCGCCGGTGGATGGGAAGATCCAGATGACCGACGTGCGCCACGTCTATTTGCACTATGTGATTGAGCCGCTGCTGGAGGCGAGGGCGAACGCGATTGACCGGACGCAGCCGCTCTTGAAGGAGGTGCGGGACGCTCCGCTGGAGTTTCGCTACCGTTCAGACACGGTGCCGCTGACGATCGAGTGCCTGATCAAAGCGATTGAGGCACGGACGATGGATACCGGGGTTCCGATGTACACGATTCCGGCGGGCGTGGACCGGTCCGATCTGCCGAAGTACGAGCACGAGCGGCAGGTGTATCAGCAGAAGGTGGATGCGGTTCGCTGGGCCACGGTGGGACACGACATGACCCAGGGGTTTGTGCTGACGCAGTACTTTTATGAGCAACTGATTCAGTTTGAAAGGGATCCGGCCAGCCTGAAGGACACGATCGGCGAGATGGTCTACAGCATGGACGTGGACCAGCAGGTGCATCGCGCGCGGCAGATCGAGTTTGACAAAGTGGCGGACGGCGATGTGCTGACGAGGAGCAAGCCACGCAAGCTGACCGGCCTGGATCTGGCCGAGGTGAAGCTGGCGGGCGGGGACGTGGCGACCGCGACGGCGATGGCGCGGCAGGCGCTGACGGCGAATCCAGATACTCTGCAAGGTACGGCGGATCAAGCGCGGGCCAACTTCATTCTGGCCAGGGCTGCGCTGATGACGGGGCATGCGGAGGACGCGATCAACGATTTCCAGAAGACCCTGGCTACGAGCAAGGAGCCGCGGCTGGTGGCTTGGTCGCATATTTATCTGGGCCGGATGCTGGACCTGGATTGCAAGCGCGACGAGGCCGTTGCCGAATACACGGAGGCGCTGGCGTCGCGCGATGGGCAGCAGGATACGCGGCTGGCGGCTGAGCGGGGCGTGAAGACAGCGTACGCGGTTCATGGACACAGCTGCGACGAGGATGCGGATAGCGACTCGCCCGATGGCTCGGCAAGCAAGCCGGCGGGGGCCAAGCCGGGGGTTGTGCCCGCCGTGCAGAGTGGGACGAAGACGCCGCAGTAGGCAGCCCGCGAGCAGCTTCGCGTTCTAGCATTGCGTCTAATGAAGAGATTGGGAAGAACGTGCCGGAGTTTCGGCCGCAATGCCCCATCTAAACCACTTGAAAGCTGGAATTGGATCGATTGAGGGGCATGTGGACGCAGTTCTTTCCGAACTGGAGACGGTACTCGGGCATGGATTTACGAGCCCGGGACTGCTGGTGCGCGCATTGACGCACAGGTCGCTGGCGAAAGAGCGGGCAGCGAGCGAACAGGGGCCTGGGGGTCTGGAAACGGCGGCGGAAACAGGGGACAATGAGCGGCTGGAGTTTCTGGGAGATGCAGTGCTGGGACTGGTAGTGGCCGAGGCGTTGTTCGAGGCGCATCCGGAGTGGCAGGAGGGGGAACTGACCCGCGTCCGCTCGCAGCTTGTGAATCGAAAACACGTGGCGGAAGTGGCGGTGGCAATAGGTTTGGGCAATCACTTGCGGCTGAGCCGGGGCGAGGATCGCGGTGGGCTGCGACAAAAGAGCACTGTTTTATCGAATAGTATGGAAGCTGTGATGGGCGCGCTGTTTCTGGATGGCGGCCTGGAGCCGGTGAGGGTTTTTGCGCGGCGCTGGGTGATGGGCGAGGCGGCAGAGCACCTGGCCGAGGAGCTTCGTTCAGGGGCTGCGCTGGGCAACTACAAATCGGCGCTGCAGGAGCACTTGCAGGCGGCCAAGGCGGGGTCGCCGGTTTACCGGGTCAAGAGCGAAAGCGGGCCTGACCACCGGAAGCGTTTTCTGGTGGAGGTCCGCCTGAAACCGGGCGAGGGAGAGCCGGGCAAGGCTTTGGCGCGCGGAATAGGAAGCACCAAGAAGCACGCGGAACAGGATGCCGCGCGGCGCGCACTGGATAGGTTGAGGGCAACAGTAGGCAGGGCGAGCGGCCAAGCGGCAGCGGAGGAACAAGCGGCGCAATGAGCACACCTGTTCAAGTGGCCGGCGCGCCTGTCGATCGGACTCGAGGAGTATGGCTGCATCTTCCGACGGTGCCGGAGGCATTTGCCTCGTTGTTGCGAACTGTGGTGGTGGCGCTGTTCCTGCTCACCTTTGTGCTGCAACCGTACCTGATCCCCTCAGAGAGCATGGAGCACACACTGCTGGTGGGAGACTTTCTGCTGGTAAACAAACAGGTGTACGCGCAGGCCGGAGGGATAAGCCGATGGCTGCTTCCGTACCGCGACGTGGCGCGCGGAGATATTGTCGTATTTCACCACCCTCTGCATCCTTATGTCGTGAAGCGGGTGGTAGGCATTCCGGGTGACCGGCTGCGCATCGAGGATGGTCGAGTGACGGTGAACGGCCGCGCGTTGAATGAGCCCTATGTCGCCTTCGAGCCGGCGGCGATGATGCCGTTCCACACCGAATTTCCCGCAAAGGAGTACGCCCCGCAGGTTGATCCCGAGTGGTGGAGGCAGATGCAGAGTCTCACCCATGATGGCGAGTTGGTGGTCCCCCCGGGCGAGTACTTTGTGCTGGGCGATAACCGCAATCACAGCGAGGACTCCCGTTTCTGGGGGTTTGTGCCGCGTTCGCAGATTGTGGCCCGGCCGCTGGTGATCTACTTTTCGCTGACCCGCCCGTCGACTACGGATGTGCAGCAGGCCGCGGATGATAGACTCGGACACGACAGGGANNGAGCGACAGGATGACCAAGAAAAAAGCGCCTGGCCCCAAGATGCCTTCCGAGGAACAGGCCGTTCCGGTTCAAGAGCCCGCGCCGCAACCGGTTGTGGAAGAGACGCCGTATGAGGCGGTGGCCAGCATCTGTTCCGTTTTGGTGGTGGGGCTTTTCATTCTCACATTTCTATGCCAGAACTTCGTTATTCCCTCGGGATCGATGGAGAAGACGCTGCTGGTGGGCGATCACCTGGTGGTGGATCGTGTGACGCTGGCGCCGCCGGCCAAGTGGATGCCGCTGGTTCACTATAGGGAACCGAAGCGCGGCGATGTTGTGGTCTTCATCAAGCCGGTTGCGAGTTCAGATGGGCAGTACCTGTTCCTGGTGAAGCGGCTGGTGGGGATTCCGGGCGATCACATCCGAATCCGGAACGGCATCGTCATCCTCAATGGCGTAGCGCAGGAACAGCCGCATGCGCAGCCGACGACACTGGAGAATCATAGTGACTTCCTGGACGAGTTTCCCTCCGTGGCTCCGGTTGCGACGGAAGATCCGGGCGAGGGAACTCCCGAAGCGTGGGCTATCGATTTTCCCAATCGCATTGTGAATGGAGAACTGGTGGTCCCGCCGGGCAAGTACTTCATGATGGGCGATAACCGGCACGACAGCCTGGATTCACGCTACTGGGGATTTGTTCCCAGAGAAAACATTGTGGGGCGGCCGCTGTTCAACTACTGGTCGTTCATTACGCCTGACGATCAGTATCAGCAGACGGGGATCGGCAATGCCATCGCCTGGTTGGGGCATGTGGCGCTGCACTTCATCAGCGACACGCGCTGGAAGCGGACGCTGCATCGAGTGCAGTGAACAGTTGTAAGTTGTAAGTTTTAAGTTGAAAAGCCCGGGAGCTGACAACTGACAACTTAAAACTTACAACTGAATGCTGGCAACTGGCATTTGAGAACTGACTCACCCATGACCAACGACGAGCAAGGC
>PMWR01000069.1 GCA_003166055.1 Acidobacteriaceae bacterium | reverse complement strand
CGTCAGGCACATCGCGAGCGCCGTACCCTCCCCTGGCTTGAGTCGCTCGTGCGCGACTTCGCCTACGGCCTGCGCACACTCGGCAAGCACCGCGTCGTCACAGCGATTGCTATCCTCTCCATCGGCCTCGGCATCGGCGCCAACGCCACCATCTTCTCCATGGTCAGCCGCTTCGTGCTGCGTCCCGCGCCAGTCGGCGATCCGTCGACACTCCTCACATTGAAGACGGTGCACGATGGCGATGAGTGCTGTAATGATTTTCCGCTCCCCGTTTTCAAGGATGTGCGCGATCAGACGAAGTCCTTCTCCGGTGTTGCTGCTTACGACGAGCTGATTACAGCTTCGATTGGCGGCAATGGCGAGCCGGAGCGCGTGTGGGGCCAGGCCGTCAGCGCGAATTTTTTCGATGTGCTTGAACTTCCCATGGTGGTCGGACGCGGTTTTGCAAGCGGCGAAGAAAATGCACAGCAGATTGTGATTGGCGCGGGTCTGTGGCAACGGCGCTTCGACAGCGATCCTGCGATTGCAGGGAAAACGGTGATGCTTTCCGGACGGCTCTTCACGATTATTGGCGTTGCGCCCGCGAGCTTTCACAGTGTCGACCAGATTCTCAACGCTGAATTCTGGGTTCCACTGGGCAATGCAGCGCAGATGATGCCCGATCCCGCCAATTCAACCTCGCGACACATGCACTGGCTCGCGGTGGTCGCGCGCCTCAAGCCGGGCGTTACGCGCCCGCAGGCTCTTGCTGAGCTCAAGACGCTTGCGGCTCGTCTTGCGATAGCCTATCCAGACACAGACAAGGGCAATGGATTTGTTATCGAGCTGGCAGGCCTGCTTTCGCAGAGCGACAGCAAAAGGATGGGCCTCTTTCTCGCGGCACTCGGAATTGTGGTTCTGCTGGTCCTCTCGATAGCTGGCGCAAACGTGGCCAACCTTTTGTTTGCGCAGGCCGCTGGCCGACAGCGTGATATGGCTGTGCGCCTGGCCCTGGGCGCAACGCGCGGCCGATTGCAACGGCAGATGCTGATTGAGAGCCTGCTGCTTGGTCTGGGCGGCGGTGCTCTCGGCGTTCTTCTTTCGCTGTGGTCGACGCGTGCGCTTTCGACTCTTCATCTTCCCGCACCGGTTCCGCTCGATCTAACTATCAGCGTGGATTGGCGCGTACTCCTTTACTCCTTTGTGTTGAGCGTCGTCTGCGGAATTCTGTTCGGCGTTGCACCGGCCTGGGCAGCATCGCGTCCACTGCTTGCCAACGCGCTCAAGGGCGAGGACGCGCTTGCCCGCCCAGGTCGACGCATCACTATGCGCAATCTGCTGGTCGTCGCGCAGATCGCGATGTCGGTTGTTCTGCTCTGCATTACGGGGCTCTTTTTGCGCAGCCTTGAAAGCGCATCCGGCATCGACATCGGATTTCGCTCGCAGAATCTGCTGATCATGTCCGTCGATCCCCGCCTGCACAGCTACACGCCGGAGCGAACCGCTGCGTTCCTCACCCAGCTGCGCCAGCGCGCAGCGTCTTTGCCCGGCGTAGCTTCCGCGGCAATCACCGATTACGCGCCTCTCTCCATGGGTGGACGCAGCGACGGCTTCAGCGTTGTGGGTGGGCCGGACGGCGATAACTCCCCGAGCACGGATCTCTACATGGCATCGCCCGGCTTTCTTGAGACAATGGGCATCCCACGAATCGCCGGCAATGACTTCAGCAACGAGACGGCCACTGAGCAAAAGGTCGGCATCGTGAACCAGGCCTTCGTTGACCGCATTCTCAAGGGTAAGAATCCGATCGGTGTCCTGGTCAACGGCGGCGGAGTTAACTATCGCATCATCGGCGTTGTGGGCAACATCAAGTAGCGCAGCCTGGGTGAAGAAACGCGTTCGGTAATTTATCGAGCCATGGTGCAGAATGTCGGCAGCGACCCGTCGTTTCTCGGCTACACGCTTGTGGTTCATACGGCGGGAGATCCGGCCGGAGTTGCGGAAGCGGTACGGCGGCAGATTCACGCGCTCGATCCTGCGATGGCTATCTTCAATGAGCAGACCATGGAAGAGCATGTCCAAGCAGCATTCTTTCTGCCTCGTCTCGCCGCCACTCTCTTCGGCACATTCGGTTTCATCGGGCTGGTGCTAGCCAGCGTGGGCCTGTACGGCGTGATGAGCTACGCAGTCAGCCGGCGCACGCGCGAAATCGGCATTCGCATGGCGTTGGGCGCGCAGCCCGGCACGGTGGAGCGGCTCGTTTTGCGCCAGGGCATGGTGCTCACTTCTATTGCATTGGTGCTTGGCTGGCCGGCAGCATGGATGCTGTCGAAACTCGCTTCAAGTTTTCTCTACGGGATTCAACCGCACGACGCTTTCACCTTCGCAATTGTGCCGCCGCTGCTTGTGATGATCGCGCTCGCAGCCTGCTGGATTCCCGCACGCCGCGCCGCTTCCGTCGATCCCATGCAGGCACTGCGCACGGAGTAGCGCGAATTCGCGCCGATCCCCTTCTGGCTCCCCCCGGCTCCGGCCCTCGGCCCGGATG
>PMWR01000535.1 GCA_003166055.1 Acidobacteriaceae bacterium | reverse complement strand
ATGGGGCACCCACTCTTTCCAGCAATCTTAAAAATCGTGGTGGTCGTCGACTAGGGTGGCGATGGTGTGGGTCTGATCGTCGAGTTGAGCTTCTCTGGATGACGGTGAGTTGGCGGCTTCAGTCTGCGCGCGGAGCTTGGCGACGGCGAGCCAGTTGTCTTTGTGCGGCCGATCGGCAATCCAGGGCGGAAGCGGCATGCAGAGATAGTCGCTGAGCGCCTGGGCGTAACTCTCGTAGAGCACACGCATTTCACGCAGGCGATCGATGGAGTGGCCGTCGCGGCAGACGCTGACACCGCTTTGGCAGAGTAGGCTGTAAAGCTTCTCGTAGCGCTCGGGGGGAAGACGGTCGGGGGTGGGATTGACGGGGGCGAGCGAGAAAATCTGCGCCAGATCGACCAGCGCGTGACGAGCCATGGCAAAGGTGAGTTGAGCCTGGCGGGCCTCATGGCCTTGTACGCCGGCGATCAGCAACGCCGAGGTGTCGAGGATGGAGGTCAGCGCGCTGATCCAGCTCTGGTTGTTGTGCTGGGAACGGAAGTAGCAGAGCAGCGGATAGGAGATGTGGCTCTCAAGCAGTTCCGCCGACCAGCGTTCCCACTCGACCAGAAGCAGCGCAAGAGCGCTTTCACCGCCTTCATAAGAATGGCGGCGCAGCAGTTCCGCAGCAGTGGGGGGGGAGCCGGCGCGCGCGTCGAGCAGAGAGATGCTGACCTCGCGGCGGGAAAATGCGCTGTAGAGGACGGGGAAATAGCCCATGACGACGGCGAGAAAGCCGAAGCCGGTGCCTGCTTCAAGGATGATGAGTTCGCGCGCCCAGGGACTGCGCGGGGTGACGTCTCCCAGTCCCAGGGTGAAGATGGTGGTTCCGCTCACGTAAAGGTCGGAGCGAAAGCCCGGCCCCTGCGCGCTGTCGATGAAGGGACTTCCAAGCCCGTAATAGATGAGTGCAAAGCCCACGACCATGACGGCGGCCCACACGACCAGCAGAAAAATGAGGGACATGGGGCCGTAGTAGCTGAAGGACGTTTCGCGCTTGCGTGGATCGCGCAGCCGGTTGGTGAGGAAAGCCCAGGGCTTCCAGGTGGCGATGTAGAACAGGCGTGTGAGGCGAAAACGGCCGGATGCGCGGCGCGGCAGAATGATGGTCTGGAAGGCATCGAGCAGCACGGCGAACAGGCAGGCAATGCCGGCAATGAAAGTGACGATGTGCATCGATTCTCCTCCGCCGAAGCGCTTCAGGCTTTGCCCGTTCACTGTATCGTAAGGCAAAAGGGAATACAAAGGCAGCCGATGAATGAACTTGGCAGAGCGCTTCTCTGGTTGGGGTTGGTGCTGGCCGCGCTCGGTGCGGTGCTGATGCTTGCAGGCCGCGCCGGCCTGCCGCTGGGCAGCCTGCCGGGCGATATGGCCTACAAGGGGAAGCACGTCTCCGTGTATTTTCCTCTTGGGACTTCGATTCTGATCAGTATCGTGTTGTCGGTTTTGTTCTTTCTCATTTCGCGTTTCCGGCGGTAGCACACAATGGCTGGGTTTGCGTGCACGTCCCTACACAGGCCCAGAGCAATCTCATGAACGAACAAGGTCTTCCCCACGCTAAAGCGCGNNCGCGACAGAAATCGGCACCAGCTTGGGTAACAAAATGGATTCATGCGATTGCCCTGCTACACAGGCTTCGTAACAGTCTGCTCCGGGGCGCGAGACGCTCCTGGGTATGCGCTCCCAAGGCTGCGCTTCGGTTGCCCTGGGCTATGATCGTTCCCTCCCTTCGGGGGAGGACCACCTGCGGCATCTGTGGTGCGGCAGACAGTCGCAGAGGGCTTTTCCAGCAACATCCCGTCCATTGCTGACGCCGCATGACCCAGACAAGTCAGTGCTCGTGGAACAGGTCCGCCCAACCCACAAGGAATGGGTGCCCCACAGCCTGCCCTGAGCCTGTTGAAGGGTCTCGCTTCCGAGACCTGTGGGAGNNAAAGTGGAAGTTTACCGATCTTTTCACAGGCACTGAGTCTGCCAGTCCAACCAGAACTGCGCTATCATGCCATCAGGAGGTACCAGTCCCATGTCCATCGAACCCGAAGAAATCGCGCCCGCCGTTGAGGCGCACGAATCCCACACCCTGCGGGTCATCGGCTGGTTCTCCATTGGAATGGCTGTAGCCGCTGTCGGCATCTACTTTGGAGCCGAGCTACGCAAGCGCTACAAGTTCAACCGCCGCACCCCCTACGACTTCTACTCCAACGCCGGCGAACATCCGGCCAGCGAATTCGGCATGGGCATCTAAGCCCAAACACTCTCCGAAAATGGAAAATGCCGCTCAATGAGCGGCATGTTCCGTTTGCGCCGGCAATCCCTCACTCTTCGCGGAGCAGAATCTGAGGATCGACATCCAGGGCGCGCTGCGCCGGAATCCACGTAGCCAGCAGTCCAAGCAGCAACATCACCAGAACAACCCCGCCCAATACCAGCGGATCGCGGGGAGTTGCCGTATACACGATATAAGCCAGCACCTTGGCCGCCAGCAGTCCCAGGAATAATCCTGCGCCCGAGCCAAGCGCCAGCAGTTTGATTGGCCGTCCCAGCGCCGCCCGCAACACTTCTCTCCGTTGCGCGCCCAGGGCGATGCGGATTCCCAATTCGCGCAGCCGCTTGCTCACCGAGTAAGCCGCCATCCCAAAGATGCCCGTGATGGCCAGCATTCCACCCATCCCGCCCAGCACACCCAAAGACACCGTGGCCACAAGCGGGGCGAACAACGCGATGTCGAGCCCTTGAGTCCACGTTTGGATGTTGACCGGCAAGCCTGGATCCAGGTCGAGCATCGCTTTTCTGATCGCACCGGCGAGTTGCACAGGATCGCGATTCGAACGCACCACCAGGCATGTCAGGCTGGAGGACGTTTGCAGGAATGGCAGAAACATCGCCGGCTTTGGATCTTCAGTGAGCTGATAGTATTTTCCGTCTTCTGTAATGCCGACTACTTGTATGCGGGTTCCGTCTTCCATCTTGAAACTTCTGCCGATGGCGTTTTCGACCGAACCGAAGACCCTGCGCGCAAACAGTTGGTTGACAACCGCCACGCGCGGCGCATTCTTGTCGTCATCCCATCGGAAAGCTCTGCCTTGAAGCAAAGTTGTGGCCGCCGCGTGGAAGTATTCAGGAGATATTTCGAATCGGGACGAGTTGGCTGCTGCGTTCGACGTCCTCAAATCTGTCGTCTGGTCAGTAAAGACATCGGAGGAGCTCCCTCCGCCTCCCAGCGGGATTTGACTGACGAGTCCCACCGTGTCCACGCCGGGAATTGTCTTCAGCGCATCGATCATCCGCCGCTGCATAGCGGGTACTCTGTCACCGCTGTAACCGGCCATGCTGAGAGTTGTATCCACGAGCATCGCGTTCCGCGGATCGAATCCGAAATTGCTGTGCATTGAGCGCACCAGCCCGCGCACCGCAACCAGAGAAGAAGTCACCAGCACGGCGCAGAGGGCAATCTGCACCACGAGCAAAACGTCCCGGACCGTAATGCGCCGCCCGGTATGACCCTTGATAATGCCGGTTGCCCCCGCCTTGACCACCTCATAAGGATTGGTGCGGAGGATCTGCCTCACGGGCACAGCGCCGAAGAGAAATCCGCTGGCCAATGCCAGGAACAGGGCAACAAGATAAACCTTTGCGTCCGGATTCACGGGCACAAAAATGGGAAATGCGGGAACTGGACGCCACACGCTGAGCTCCCGCAAGAGCGCAACGCTCCCCAATAGTCCGAGTGCGCCTCCAACGAGCGAAATCAAAATTGCTTCCGTAAACACTCCACGCAAAATCCGCCTGCGGCTCGATCCAAGCGCAAGCCGCAAAGCGATCTCGCGGGAGCGGTCTGCGGCGCGCGCGGCAAACAGGCCGCCCAGGTTGGCGCACGCGGCCAGCAGAATCAGCCCCGCCAGCAGCATCATCCCAGTCATGAATCCCTTCACCGGCGGGCCAAGCATGTCGCCGACGAGACTCGGACGAGCAAGCGAAAAGAACATGTAGGCATCGGTCTTGGGGTAGGTTCTTTCCAGATAAGCTCCAACGGAGTTCAGATCCGCGATGGCCTGCGCCGGAGTGACGCCTGCCTTCACATGTCCCAGAACCATGTAGATGTTTTGTTTTCCGCGATCGTCCAGGACTTTGAGCCCCTGTACCTGTTCCTGATCGACCATCGGCACCCACAGATCGGGTGAAAAGAACAGTAATGTCCCCCGAAACTCGGGCGGCGCGACGCCAAGGATTGTGAACGGATGCTTGTTCACCTGAACCACGCGGCCCACCACGCTGCGATCATCCTGAAAGTGGCTGTGCCAATACGCGTAACTGATCACCAGGTACGGAGCGCTGTTCGGACCATGCTCGTCGGCGAGGTGGAAGAAGCGCCCAAGATAGGGCTGCACCATCATTGCGTCAAAGTAGTTTCCCGTTACTTCATAGCTCCAGACCTGCGTAGGATTTCTGCCTGTATCCAATCCCACAGGCGCGAGGATGTAGGCAGTCAGCCCGTCGAAGCTCTTGTTGCGATCGCGCAGATCGAGATAGTCGGGATACGAAAAGCTCTCATCCTTATATCCGCCGTGCTCGATTGTGTAGAGACTATCCGCATTGGGCACATTCAGCGGGCGCAGGATCAGCGCGTTCAATACCGCAAACACCACGGTATTCGCTCCGATGGCGAGTGCCAGCGTCAAGACTGCGGCGATCGTAAATCCCGGAGCCTTGCGCAGCACGCGAATGCTGAACTGCACATCCTTGAGTGTGGTCGCAATGAAGTTGCCGCCGGCCGCTTGATGGATTTCCTCTTTGTACTTCTCACGCCCGCCGAACTCGATGCGCGCGCGGCGCTCCGCCTCAGCGCGTGCGATACCGGAACGCTCAAGATCGTCGGCACGGTGCTCGATGTGCGAGCGTAGTTCCTCTTCCATCTCGGCGTACACATGCTCGCGCCGGAAGAGGGTATCCATGCGAAAGCGGATCCAGTCGATGATCTTCATACTTCCTCCGGTTGATGGGAAAGTGCGGCTGCAATGGCGCCTGCCAGCCGGTTCCAACTTGCGGTCTCTTCGCGCAGACGCTTGCGCCCCGCCACGGTGAGCTCATAAAACTTGGCGCGGCGATTGTTCTCCGATGTTCCCCAGCTCGCCTTGAGCAGCCCCTGCCGCACCAGCCGGAAAAGGCCCGGATACAGTGCACCCTGTTCGATCAACAACGCGTTGTCTGAGATTTGCCCAATACGCAGCAGGATGCCGTAGCCATGCAGAGGGCCCAGCGAGACCGCCCGCAGTATAAGTAAGTCAAGAGTTCCGGGAAGCAACTGCGCCTGATCGGTCATTCACTACTCCTAAGGTAATTAGGAGACTAGGGCAACTCTCCTAAGCTGTCAAGGAGAAAAACAACAGCCAGTCAAATTCTGAAGTTCTCATCCGATTGCCGATCCGTCGCGCGCCGATCGATCACCCTGATTTACCCTAGGAGCTTATGGGCCGCATCCGCATTCTTCCCGACCAGGTTGCCAACCAGATCGC
>PMWR01000427.1 GCA_003166055.1 Acidobacteriaceae bacterium | reverse complement strand
CTAGTCCCTGCTCCCTGCTCTTCTACTCCTCCGGCTTCCACACGTAAGCGCCCGCCTGCGGCAGTCCAATGTGCGCCAGCACGCGATAGACAAACTGCCGCGCCATCTCCGTCGAATCCACGGGCCTGTTATAGAACGCCGGTATCACCGGAAAAATGACCGCGCCCGCCTCAGCCGCCAGCGTCATGTTGCGCAGATGAATCCGATTGAAGGGCGTCTCGCGCACNNTTGGCGAGGCCCAGCGCAATCGCCGCCAGCGTCCCCATCGAGCACGGCAGGATAATCATCCCGTCCGAAGGATGACTCCCACTCGCAATCGACGCGCCAATGTCCGCATCGGTATGCTGCACCGTCTTCGAAGGCATCGACTCCAGCAGTTTTTCGAGCAGATCGTTGCGCCCGCTCACGCCCAGTTCTTCCGCCATCACCCGCAGCGAGTTCTCCGACGCCACAAAGTGAACCCGCGCCACGCGCTCGTCCGCTTCCAGCGCGCGCAGCAACTCACGCCCAAACACCGCACCGGATGCTCCGGTCATCGCGACGGTCAAATTGAATCCATCCACGTGCGAGTTCCCTTTCTTGCTTTCAGCCGACCTTCACTGCTTCGCAACCACAGTCTTCTTTGAATAAGTGGTCAGAAACAGCTTGGTCCAGCTATCTCCGTTTTTCATCTCGACCATATACGTCAATGTGCCGGCGGCCGGGCTGTCATACGTAGCGCGCAACAGAGGTCCCGGCGCAGAAGCATCGCTCATCAGCACCAGCTTGTTGCCCACCAGGTCTCCAGTCAATGCTGTCGGATGATACGCAGTGTCGTTGAACCACCATGCCGTGTACTTCTGCGCCTTCGCGTCATACGAGATGAAGTGGCGCGTGTCCGTAGGCTTCCGCCCCGGCAGCGTGGTTGACAGCCTCTCGCAAAGGTACTTATTGGCAATCCCCATTTCGACGTTATCGGTGGCGTCGCCAACCATCGCCGGCCCGCCGTTCGTATTGAAATCCTGCTTGCCGCCCCAGTCGCCCTGCATGAAAGACAGCTTGCCCAAAGCATCCGCAGGCTGGACACCCGGTTGTTGGCCAAAAGCAAACGCACCGCTGACTAAAAGCAAAACGCTGACGAGGAATTTCATCATGACCTCCTGTTCCAGATACCATATCAACCCCGGGCTGCTGTCGTTCTCAGCGGAGCAGTTCGCATCCCTCTAAATCCCGGCCTGCTCCAACTGCAGAATGATCTGCGCGTATTCCTCTGAGTCTTCCAGCGTGACAAACCGCCGCATCTCATCCAATGCCTGTTCGCGCTGGTCCGCGCCCCACAGCACGCGAAAGAACAGCAGCGAAACCCGCTCCGAACGCGGCGCCAACTGCACCGCAACCTTGCCGTGCTCAATCGCCTCGCGATANNGGAAACTCCGCGACCAGCGCCACCATCCGCTCCGTCGCCAGCGCCGTCTGATCGTCCGCCTCGAGTTCGACCACCTGGCTGATCGTCTCGAATACCCGCGGGTGCGTTCCTTCCGTCAGATCGCTCATTGCTTTTACTCGCCCAAAACCCGCTCGAAAATCGCGTCGACATTCCCCAATTGCCGCGCGTAGTCGAACGTCCGCGCCAGCTTCTCCTCGCTCANNGCCTGCACCAACCGGTACGCGTCCTCGCGCATCATCCCTGCCTCGGCCAAATCCAGCAGCAGTTGCCCGCTGAAAATCAGCCCGCCTGTGCTTTCGAGATTCTTCTTCATCCGCTCCGGATATACCAGCAGACGATCAATCAAATCCGCAGTCTTCGCCAGCAGATAATCCACCAGGATGGTCGAATCCGGAAAGATCACTCGTTCAACCGACGAGTGAGAAATATCCCGCTCATGCCACAGCGCAACATTCTCAAACGCCGCCTGCGCATTGCCCCGCAGCACCCGCGCCAACCCACTGATCTGTTCGCTGGTGATGGGATTCTTCTTGTGCGGCATCGCCGACGAGCCCTTCTGCTTCTCGCTGAAATACTCCTGCGCCTCGCGCACCTCAGTCCGTTGCAGGTGTCGTACCTCGACCGCAATCTTATCCAGCGTGCTCCCGATAATTGCCAGCGTTGAAATATACGCCGCGTGCCGGTCCCTCTGAATCACCTGCGTCGCCACCGCCGCCGGCTTCAATCCCAGCCGTTCGCAAATCCTCTCCTCATGCTCCGGCTTCAAGTGTCCAAATGTGCCTACAGCGCCTGAGAGTTTGCCGACCCGCATGTCCTCGGCCGCCGCGTCAAAGCGAACAATGTTGCGCTCCATCTCCGCGTACCAGTTCAGCAGCTTCAGCCCAAACGTCGTCGGCTCCGCATGAATCCCGTGCGTGCGCCCGATGGTCGGCGTGTGCTTGAACTCCAGAGCCCGCCTTTTCAAGACTGCCAGCAGCCCCGTCAGGCCCTCATGGATCAACCCCGACGCCTCTTTGATTTGCAGCGCCTGCGCGGTATCCACAATATCATTCGAAGTCAGCCCATAATGCAGCCAGCGGGACTCGGCGTCCAGTCCCTGCGCCTTCAGCGTCTCCGCAACCGCCGTGGTGAAGGCGATCACGTCGTGCTTCACCTCGGCCTCGATCTCCTGAATCCGCTTGACGGAAAAGCTTGCCTTGGTGGCAATGGCCTCTGCTGCGGCGACCGGAATCACGCCATCCTCCGCCAGCACCGTACTCGCCGCCGACTCCACCTTGAGCCAGCAGTTGTATTTGTTCTCTTCCGTCCAGATACGACCCATGCCCGCGCGTGTATAACGATCAATCAACGGGGGAACTCCTCTTCAGGGCACATTGCCGCGCCCTGCGCCAACACTTGATTGTAGAAGAGAATGGACCTATCCGCGAGGAATACCCAACCGTTCGTGCAGTTCGTCAAAAAGCAGCCCGCGACCCGGCTTGTACGGCTGAAACCACACCCCGTCGATCACCAGCTGCGGAATCGCCCGCTTGCCCACATGCCGCATCACCTCGGCCGAGGCCGCCGGATCAAGGTCCACATTGATCTCCGTATAGACAATCCCGTGAGTATCGAGAAACTGCTTTGCCGCACGGCAATCCCTGCACCACGCAGCCGTATACACCTGCACCGTCATGCGACCATTTTACTGCGTCGGTCCTGATAACATCGGTGACAAATGACCGCCGACGAGATCAAAGCGCTGCTAGGCCTGGAACCGCACTTCAGAGAGGGCGGCTGGTTCCGCCGCACCTACACCTCGGCCAACACCCTCTATCTGCCGCGCGGCATGCGCCCCATGGGCACTGCCATCTACTACCTCCTCGAGGCGGGAGCCTTCTCCGAAATGCACGTCCTCTCCTCCGATGAAACCTTCCACTTCTACCTCGGCGACCCCGTCGAAATGCTGCAACTCTACGAAGACGGCCGGTCCGCCACTTTTGTTTTAGGCCAGGATTTGATGGACGATCAGCGCGTCCAGCTCGTTGTCCCCGCAGGCGTCTGGCA
>PMWR01000603.1 GCA_003166055.1 Acidobacteriaceae bacterium | reverse complement strand
AGGATGGTGTCCATCATGCCGGGCATGGAGAACTTGGCGCCGGAACGGACAGAGACCAGCAGGGGATTGTCGCCCGTGCCCAGCTTTTGTCCCTGAAGCTTTTCCAGGCGATCGAGAGCGGCGTGCATTTCAGCGTCGACCTTGGGGCTGACGGCGCCGCGCATGTACTCGCGACAAGCCTCGGTCTGAATGGTGAATCCGGGGGGTACGGGAAGGCCGGCGTTGGTCATTTCAGCCAGACCGGCGCCCTTGCCGCCCAGCACGTCCTTCATGCGGCCGTTGCCGTCCGCTTTGCCGCCGCCGAACGAAAAGACATACTTGGTTGGGGTTGAAGTCGTGTCTGCTTTTCCAGCAGACGCCTGATCCACCACGCCCTGCGTCATGGGGTATTGCCTCCATATGAATAAAGATTCCGCGTAGGCGGCGCCTATGGGAGGATGGCAGGACGTTGGCTCAGCACTCTAACAGGAAAAAGGCGGTTAACAGGGCTGAGCGCGTGCGAGTCAACCAGACATACGACTGCGCTTTGCGGCGTTCTGAGTCGTTACTACAAATAACGCCGCAAGTATACTCTTGCATGTGCCACTCGTCACAGACGGTTCTTTTGCCGCATTTGCCTTGCACCGTTTCCGGGCGCATTTTTTCGCATTTTGAGACGCGAACGAGCGCCGCGCGGAATTCCTGAGACGGAATCGGCAGGCTCAGGCCGCGGGGCGCTGGATGCACTCTGTGGAATGTGAAACACGGTCCGCATTCTGGGACACGAGAATGCGGTTCAGGCCAACGACGGCAAGGATTTCAGCCACCCGCTGCGATGGATTGAAAACGGCGAAGTTGTACCCCGCGTCCGTAGCGCAGCGGTAGAGCGAAATGAGCGCGGCGATCCCGGCGGCATCGATGCGCTCGACCAATTCAAGATCGAGGAGCAGGCTTTGCCGGCGGACGACGGGGGCAAGTCGCGCAAATAGGTCCTGATCGTGGCCCCGAACGAGCTCGGTCAGGGTGATGCGCTCGATCGCNNGCCAAAGCCGCGCCAAGAGAATATGCTGAAATCACGGGAGATACGAGCACTCCAGCATTGCCCTGCACACGCCCGGGTGTTCAGTTTCGATCCCGGCGTCCGCAATCGGACACACTCACTCATACGCAAACAGGAGGGTCTTCAGTTCCGTGCCTGATCGCGAATCCATCCCGTCACCAAACCCGGTACCAATATTGACAAGGGAGCTGGTACACGCCCTTGGGCTAGAGGCCGGTTTTGCCGAGGCTGGCCTGGTGGCGATTCCCCATTGGAACGAGGACCGGAACGCGCAACGATTTGAGGAGTGGGTGCAGGCGGGTCGAGCGGGGACGATGGGGTATTTGGAGCGTACCGATGACGATGGACGGCTGCTGCGCACGAGGGTGGGAGTTCCGTTTCCGTGGGCGCGCTCGGTGGCGGTTTGCTTTGCCAGTTACGAGAACGCGCATCCGCGCTCGACAGATGCCGCAGCGGAAGGCGCGGGTTGGATCGCGCGCTACGCCTGGAGTAGCCGCGTGGATGGGGATGGCGCGCGGCGGCCGAGCGATTACCACAAAGTGCTGCTGAAGCGGCTCAGGGCGCTTGAAACGCGGTTGCGAGAGCAGGTTGGCGAGTTCGAGGCGCGCGCCTATGTGGACACCGGCCCAGTGGTGGAGCGAGTGCTGGCCACAGCGGCCGGCCTCGGCTGGACGGGAAAGAATACCTGCCTGATTCATCCGAAACTTGGGTCGTTTGGATTTCTGGCGGTACTTGTCACATCTCTTGAGGTTGCGCCGGACCAGCAGTCTCTGACCGTTCCCGACCGCTGCGGAAGCTGCCGCCGTTGCCTGGATGCGTGCCCTACGGATGCGTTGATCGCCCCCTACCAGATGGACGCGACCAAGTGTATCGCCTACCTGACCATCGAGCATCGGGGAGAGATTGCGCCGGAGTTTATGGATGGAATGGGCCGGCAGGTTTTTGGCTGCGACATCTGCCAGGATGTCTGCCCGTGGAACCGGAAAGCTCCGTTGCAGGTGGCCCAGTTGGGCGCGGATCGGGAACTTGAGGTGCGGGCCGAGTTGGTGAATCCGCTGCTGGATTGGCTGGCCGCGATGGATGAAGCCGAGTTTGAGCGCCAGTTTAACGGATCGCCGGTGCGCCGCGCGGGATTTGAAGGGTTGCGGCGGAACGTGGCGATTGCGATGGGAAACAGCGGACAGGCCAGGTTTGCGCCGTGGCTCGTCCGGTGGGCTGAGGCAACCGACCTGGGACTTCGCTCCGCGGCACGATGGGCGAAAAGCAGATTACAGATGACAGGAAAAGCAGATGACAGTCAAAAAAGCTGGTTACAGGTTACAGATGACAGATGGCAGTCAAAAAAGCCCGCAGTGCGCAGGTCGCTGTAACCTGTCATCTGTAACCTGTCATCCGTAATCTGTCATCCGCTCTTAAGAGACGCGGGTCACGTCGGCGGCGTTGAGTCCCTTGGGGCCCTGCTGGCATTCGAACTCCACCGATTCGCCCTCGTTCAGCGTCTTATACCCGTCCACCTGAATCGCCGAGAAATGGACGAAAACATCCTCACCGCTCGAACGTTGAATGAATCCGTAGCCCTTGGATCCATTGAACCATTTCACGACACCTTGCTCCTTCATGCGCTTTCTCCTTGGGTTGTTATCGGTCTTGAAATGGGCCCGGCCTCATCGTATCTCACACCTTGCGGGCACTCCCGTGAACCGGCCCGAGGTGGGACAAACGACCTTGGAAATGCCGCGAGCCGCCTGCGCGCACCGTAGAGGTACGTGCAGGCGGCTCGCGGCGACGCCTGAGTTGAGACTGGGCACAAAAACGAAATCTTGCAATGCTTGCGGCCTTCCAGAATCTGGTTGACGGCCCGCCTCCGGCGCGCCGTGCTCCAGTTATGGCAGGAATTGAATGAGGATGCAAGAGGAAAATCAAAGCTCGCCTGGCAGGACGAGGGTCAGAAACGAACTGACTTATGCTCCCATTGCTGCGCCTGCAAGTGAATGACACACAACATCGTTGCGGCCCAAGGCCATGAAGTGGCCAGCAAGGTCGAAGGCGGTTGATGCGCCGGAATGGCTCTGCGCGTGCCTTTGCGCTACTTTCAGCCGTCGCAGCGCGGATTGCGCTGACAGACTATCCTTGAAGAAACGGCCATTCGGCCGGCGCGCGTCAGCGATGCTCAATGCGCGCAACGACGGCGAAGATTCCAGAACCGCGGCAAAGGAGTTGGCATTGGCTCAAGTCTCAGATTCCGGTACTGACGCGTCCCTCCAGATACTAGCGCCTGACCCGGTCGTACCGGCCACGAAATCAAAATGGTACCTGTGGCGCAAGGACGGCAAGGCGCTGGTGACTTATCTGCTGGATAGCGAAGTCCACACGTTTGCCTTCAGCGTGGCGGCCAACGCGATTCTCTCGTTCATCCCGTTCATCGTCCTGCTGTATACGCTGGCGCACTCGGTCTTCCACTCGCAAACCATGGTGAGCGTGGTGACCGACATGGTGAACTACTTTCTGCCCACGCACACGATCGTTCCAAACTGGCTGCCGAACAGCATCTTGGAAGCGGTTTATAAATCATCGCGTCACGGCGTGCAGGTTTTTTCATTGATCATGATTCTGGTGGCCTGCACGGGCATTTTTCTTCCCCTCGAAGTTGCGCTGAACCAGGCGTGGGGCGTGGCAAAGAGCCGCAACTACATCATGAATCAGACCCTGGCTCTTGGGCTGGCGCTGGTGATGGTGGCGCTGGCCGTCATCAGCATGTTCCTGAACGCGGGCGCGCAAATGGTGCTGACGTTCGCCTTCTTTCACAACGTGGACAACTTCGTATTCAAGGGAATCTGTGCCGCGTGGCTGGCCATATCGACCGGTGTGGCTTCGATCGCGTTTTTCTTCTGCATTTATTGGGTGCTGCCCAATTGCAAAGTTCCCTGGAGACCGATCCTGCGCACTTCAATCTATACCGGCATCGTATGGCTGGTTTCGAAGCTCATTTTCGTAGCGGTTTTGCCGCACATGGACCTCGAGTCGCTCTATGGGCCGTTTTATGTATCGGTGGGATTGCTCCTCTGGGCGTATGTTTCAGGGCTGATTCTTTTTGCTGGAGCGCAGTTCAGCGTATCTCGGTGGGGGCAAAAGCAGGGATAGATTTTTCACGGGCAGCGGGTCTTCGCGCGTGCATCCTTTTTGATAGGACGAATTCTTCTCATGGAAACCGGAGTTTTGACCAGAGCGTTTTTGCTGGCTGTCGCGATGACGGTCACTGCGGGAAATCTTCATGCGCAGGATGCGACTACGCACGCCGCGCATGTTCTTCGCGCCAACGGCGATCATTTCGAAATGGATGGAAGGCCGTTCCAGATCATCTCCGGGGCGATTCACTATGCGCGCGTACCGAGAGCGTATTGGCGCGATCGCCTGCGCAAGGCGCGGGCCATGGGCCTGAACACCGTGGAGACGTATGTGTTCTGGAACTTGCACGAACCTGCGCCGGGAAAATTTGATTTTTCCGGACAGAACGATGTCGCCGAATTCATCCGCGAGGCGCAGCAGGAGGGGCTTTTCGTGATTCTGCGGCCCGGTCCGTATGTCTGTGCGGAGTGGGATTTTGGCGGGTTGCCGGCGTGGCTGCTGCGCGAGCCGGGCATGCAGGTCCGCAGTAGAAATCCGCTGTTCATGGCTGCGACGACGCAGTGGTTCCATCGGCTGGGTAAAGAGCTGGCCCCGTTGCAGAGCGCGTATGGCGGGCCGATTATCGCTGNNTTCGGGAGCGGGGACGCAAAAACCGAGTTTGCCAAGCTGGCAAAGCTACGGCCCAACGGACCGAAGATGAACGGCGAATTCTGGGACGGATGGTTCGATCATTGGGGCGACAAGCATCACA
>PMWR01000412.1 GCA_003166055.1 Acidobacteriaceae bacterium | reverse complement strand
TTCGCAGGCCAGCCCTCGCAGAATATTTCTCTGCTGGCTTTGGGCGGCTACGGGCGCAAGGATCTTTTTCCCTATTCGGATATCGACGTGCTGTTCGCTTTTGCCGATGAGAAGACCGAGGAGCAATCGAAAGAGGCCGTCCGCCTGATCATTCAGGGGATGTGGGATATCGGCCTGAGGGCCAGCCCCAGTTCCCGGACGGTGAAGGAGATCGGGCGCTTCGATCCCGATAACCTCGAATTCACTCTCGCTACCCTGGATCGACGATTTCTGGCCGGCCAGTTCCCTCTTTATCAGCAGCTTCACCAGGTCACGCTGCCGGGTCTGGTGCTGAGCGAGTGGAACACGATTACGCAGAAGCTGGGTGAAATTGCGAGAGCGCGTCATGCCAAGTACGGCAACACGATCTTTCATCTTGAGCCGAATTTGAAGGAGTGTCCCGGAGGCTTGCGCGACTACCACCTGGCGGTGTGGTTTGCCCTGTTGTTTCATCTCAAAGAGACCAAGGAATGGCCACGCCAACGCGGCGGCGTTTTCCAGAGCGCACGGGGCGATGCCGAAGCGGCGTTCGACTTTCTGGCGGCAGCGCGCTGTTTTCTGCACTTCCGCCACGGGCGCGACGACAATACGCTGGATTGGCAGTCACAGGACGAAGCGGCATCTCAATCGGTCGGCCTGGAAACGCGCGGCACGGCCGATCCGGCTTACTGGATGCGGACATATTATCGCCATGCGCGGATCATCTATCGCAGGGCGGCTCTGCTGATGGAACATCTGCCCGCGCCGGTGAGCTTTTACAAGCAGTTTCGCCGGCGGCGCACGCCGATTGCCGGGACCGACTTTTTACTCGACCAGGGGCGCATCGACATTGTTCCGGGGGCGCAGTTCAACGACACCGGCGCGATTTTGCGCATCTTCTCGCTGATGGCCACGCATGGGTACATGCTTTCGCAGGCCGCTGAAGACCGCATCACCGACGCGCTGCCCGCGCTGGCGATTCACATCCCGGAGGGCCCTTATCTTTGGAACGCGCTGCGCGAAGTATTGCTGGGGCCGCACGCGGCACATGCGCTGAGAACCATGCACGCGCTTGGCGTATTGGAGATGCTGATCCCGGAGTTTCACGGGATTGACGCGCTGGTGATTCGGGATTCGTATCACCGCTATACCGTGGACGAACACACTTTTCTGACGATCGATAATGTGCACGGACTGCGGCAGCCCGCGCATGATTACGAACAGCGGCTGGCGCAGTTGTTGCCGGAGATTGACCGGCTGGATCTGTTCCTGCTGGCGCTGCTGCTGCACGACACGGGCAAGGCGCGGCGCACCGGCGAACACGCGGGACAGAGTGTCGAACTGGCCGACGCATTTCTGGCGCGGCTAGATTTTGATTCGGAAGAGCGCGAGTCGATTCTCAAGCTGATTCGACTGCATCTGGAAATGTCGATTGCGCTGCGGCGCGACATCTTCGATCCGGAAAACGTGCGCGGGTTTTCAGAGAAGATTGGCAGCCCGCAACTGCTGAAGATGCTCACGCTGATGACCTTCGCCGATATCAAGGCCGTGAATCCGGACGCGCTGACTCCGTGGAAGGCCGAGAACCTGTGGCAGTTTTACATGGCCACGGCCAACTTCATGGACCGTTCGGTCGACGAGGTTCGCTACCACGCGGCCATTGATCCGACGTTGCTCAACCGGCTTCGCTCCATGGTGCTGCCCGCGCAGTACGAGGCGCTGGGGCAGTTTCTGGAAGGGCTGCCGCAACGGTACCTGCAGACGCGGCTGCCGGAGCAGATTCGGCATCACTTCCAGATGGCTTTGAACCTCGATCGGGACGCGGTGCAGCTCGACCTGCGGCCCAACCGGCAGCTTTTCGATTTGACCGTGATTACGCGCGATCGTACGCGGCTGTTTGCCGATGTGGCTGGAACCCTTGCCGCATGGGGCATGAACATTGTGAAGGCGGGGGCGTTTTCAAATGAGGCCGGGGTCATTGTGGACAGCTTCCACTTCACCGATGTGTTTCACACGCTGGAACTGAATCCGAGCGAGAAGGACCGCTTCCTGGCCAACCTTCACGACGTGGTGGCGCAGAGGCTTTCAGTGGAGCAGTTGCTGGCGGCGCGGAAGCATTTGAACCATCCGACGAATCTCAAGGTCGAAGTGGCAACAAGGCTGGAGTTCGATTCGGAGGCCTCGACCCACTCGACGCTGCTGCAAGTGGTGGCGCAGGATGTACCGGGGCTGCTGCGACAGATTGCTCTGACCCTGGCCGCGCACCAGTGCGATATTAAAGTGGCACTTATCGATACAGAAGGTGAAACTGCGATTGACGTTTTTTATCTCACCAGCCACGACGAAAAACTTACTGAAGAAGTTCAGCAATCCCTGTCGAAGGATCTGACCGCGGCGCTGCAATCGATTCGGACGGCTGAGGCCTAAGAGACTCCTGACGGAGTTCAGGGGCTATTGGTTCCTGCATGAATAATGTCTTTGCGCCGTCCCTACGGGACTCCGTAAGAACTTTTGGAATCCCTTCACCCCACGCTGAAGCGCGGGGCTAGCCAACTGCGCCTCCGGCGCGTTTGTCCGGACATTACTTATGCAGTCCTCAATAAAGCCCGGCATTGATCGTCGGCAATTTTCGGCACGACTGAAGTCGTNNGCGGTAGAGCATGTCGCGGATGGTGCGGCGGCGGGCTTCGTTCATCTCGGCTTCGGCCTTGAGTTCGTCGGCGCTGAGGTGGTGTTTCTCGCCTGAATCCATGGCTTCAGGGGTGCTGCATTCCGGACAGCGATTGGCGAAGCCGGGCTTGTCGGGCCGCAACTCAAATTCCTCACCGCAGACGACACAGGTTTTGATCGGAAAAGGCATTGCAGATTCATCATAACGCGGCCTGATACTCAAAAATGAGACGGCGCTGTGGAAGAGTTCCGAGTCGAATCTGCCCGCCTGCGGGTGCGGGCGGGCAGATGGAATACTTCGGTTGGCCTGCCTACTTCTTACCGGATTTCTTCTTCACAGGCTTGCTCTTCTTTGCCGGCGCAGCCTTTTTCGCCGTCGTGGCTTTCTTCTTTGCCGGGGCAGTTTTCTTTACAGGACCGGCTTTCCTCACTGTCCTGGCAGGCTTCTTGCCCTTCACCGTCTTGGCCGCCTTCTTCGGCTTTTTGGCCGCTGTGGCGCTTGGGGCGGCGAGCAGAGGGATCAGCTTGGCGGCGTTTGGCGAACCGAGGCCGGTGCAGGCGTCCCAGCCGGGGCCGGCTGAAAATGCGCCGTTATTGCCCACGGTGATGTCGTTGAACGTGGCGGCCGGCTTGGCCGTGTAAATGATCGGGTTGAGGTAACCCACCTGCGTGCCGAGTTGCTGGTTGGCGATGGCCACGAGGCCGGCCCATAACGGAGCGACGGCGCTGGTTCCTCCGAGGACGGTCGGCGAGCCGTCATAGCGAACCTGATAGCCGGTGGTGGGGTCGGCGTTGCCGGCTACGTCGGGAACACCGCGTCCGCCGGTTTTGCCGCTGGGCGCGGGCACCTTGGCGTTGGCCTGCCAACTCGGCAGCGCGAAGAAGTTGCTCACGCCACCGCCAGTGGCGCCGTCTTTGAGGGCCAGCTCGTTCCACACGACTTCAGAAACGATGGTCGAGCCGCTGGCGTCAAGCTTGGTGCCTCCACAGGCAAGCACATGCGGGCTGGATGCGGGGAAGTCGACATTGGCGCCCTTGATGCCGTCGGACGAGCCGTTGTCGCCGGCGGCAACGGTGATGGTGACGCCGAGAGCCGCGGCGCTCTGGCAGGC
>PMWR01000070.1 GCA_003166055.1 Acidobacteriaceae bacterium | reverse complement strand
TACTTCCTCGCAGAGATGGGGGGCACCCCCGCCGAATCCACAAAGACCCCGTGCCCCCATAGGCTGCCCGGAGCCTGTCAATGGGTCCCGCTTTTGATACACAGCGGACCTGAAAGCTGAGAACTGTCAACTGACAACTACCCCTACCTTCCCACCACCGGCAAAATCAGCGCGCTGGGATGCTGCTGGTCGTGGTAAATCGTGTTGGTCGCCTTTACCATCGTCGCGTCCATCGTCGCGTCCTTGCCAGTGTTCAGATTGCGATCGAAGCGCGGGAAGTTGCTGCTGCTCACTTCCAGCCGGATCTTGTGCCCCTTGAGAAACACATTGCTCGTTGACCACAGATCGATCCTGTACTCGTAGATCCGGCCGGGAACAATGGGCCTGGCCGCACTCGTCGATTCGCGAAACTTCGCGCGAAGAATGCCTTCCGTCAGATTCTGTGCAAACCCGTCCGGTCCCACATCCACCAGTTTCCCGGTAAAGTCCGTATCCGCGGCCGATGTGCTCGCATACAGGTCGAGCGTGATAGGCCCCGTAATCTCCAGGTCCTGATCGAGCGGCGGCGTCGAGTAGACAAGCACATCCTTGCGCAGTTCCACCTGCTGCTGATTCTGCGGACCCGCGGCAAGATGAGCGGTGTCGCAGCATAGAGGGCCGCCCACGGTGGGGACGGGGTTGGCCGGGTCATACACGTAGCTGTCGTCCGCGTCCGTGCTTGGGGTGACCACCGAGAGGGTCCCATCGCCCACCACCGAGTTGGCGTTGCCCGATGAGTGAAGGAAGTACTTCCTGCCCTGCGCCCGCTCCAATGGCCACGCCTTCTCATCCCGCCACTCATTCTTCCCCATCACGAAAATCCTCACCGGCTCGTCGCCGGCAAACTGATTCTCCTTGCCCTGAAACAGGTAGTCGTACCAATCCAGAGTCACATTGTTCTCGTCAAACTCNNATCGTCACCAGCAGCCTCTGCCCGGCCCGCGCCGCTTCCGACCCCGCGTGCGCCTTTAACCCCATGTAGTTGCGCAGCGAGCCGCCCTGAAAAATGTCGTACCAGGCGGCGATGGTCAGCGCAGGCACGTCGATGTTCTGATAGTTCTCCTCGATCGACCACTGCCTCCAATAGTCGTCATCGAGCGGATGCGCCAGCCAGTCGAGGAAGTACGGCGCCAGCGTGTGAGTCAAATACGCGCCGTCGCGAGGAGCTGTAATGTTGAAGATCGGATACTCATTCAGCGGCAGAACGGCGCTGCCGACGCGTGCGTTGGTGTCCTGCCTGATGGCGCGGTTGAGCGTGTCCTGCGCAAGGCTCGAGGTCCACGACTCGTTGAACCACTGCTCGAACGCGCCACCCTGGTAGGTCCAGTTTTCGTGGTAGTTGCTGGCCGTCACCACCGGGCAAATTCCCGCCAGGTGAGGCGGACGGCCGATCGCTGCCAGCATCTGCGTCGCTCCCACGTACGAGCCGCCGAACATGCCCACCTTGCCGTTGGAACCAGGCAGCGCCGCCGCCCACTCCACCGTGTCCCAGCCATCCGCCATCTCGTGCTTGAAGGTGTACCACTCGCCCTCTGACGTGTACCGTCCGCGCACATCCTGGATGACGACAATGTAACCGCGCGCGGCGCCCTTGTGCCCAAAGTCGGCGGTATTGTTCTTGTCGTAGGGAGTTCGCTGCAGCAGCACCGGGTATGTGCCCTGTGCGGCCGGCCGGTAGATGTCCGCGCGCAGCGTCACCCCGTCCCGGGTCATCATTGCTACGTTTCGTTCCACCAGGATCTGGGCCGGCGGCACGGCTATCGTTGAGGCCGTTTGACCCAGGGTTGTAACGGGCGGCAGCAGAAATGCAAAGGCGAGCAGGCAGAAAGACTTTCTGAGATAGGACACTTGAATTCCTCGGAGGCAAACGCCGAGATTATTCTAGGCCCGCCTCGCGGTGTATGGTTACTGACGGGAAGAAAATTCCGGAGGCGAGGTGCGGTCATGCAGGTGTTCAATCGGAGGGGTTTCTTAAGAGCGGCAGGAGCGGCGACAACGGCCACATTGTTGAGCCCGCGGCTGCATGCGCTGTCCGCCATCGCAGGCCAGGCAGCGCGGCCGATGGCGGCGAACGACCATATTCAGATTGCGCTCATCGGAGCCGGCGGCCAGGGCCAGGGCGATACGACCGTCGCGCTCAAGGTTCCCGGCGTCAAGCTGGTTGCCGTGGCGGATTGCTATGACGGGCGCCTCGTCCACAGCAAGGAGATGTGGGGTGACGACATCTTCACCACCCGCGATTACCGCGAGATCCTGGCTCGCAGCGATGTAGACGCGGTTATCATCGGCACGCCTGACCACTGGCACAAGCAGGCCAGCGTGGACGCGATGCGCGCCGGCAAGGACGTCTACTGCGAGAAGCCGATGATCCACCTCTACTCCGACGGCCCCGAGATGATTGACGCGGCGCGCTCCACCGGCCGCATTTTGCAGGTAGGCAGCCAGCGCGTCAGCTCACTCATTTATCTCAAGGCAAAAGATCTGCTCGCCAGTGGCGCCATTGGCAAGCTCAACATGGTCACCGCGCGCTGGGATCGCAATTCGTCGATGGGCGCGTGGAACTACACCGTTCCTCTCGACGCCTCGCCGGAAACCTGCGACTGGCCGCGTTTTCTTGGTTCCGCGCCGAAGATTCCCTTCAACGCCGAACAGTTTTTCCANNGACCTGTTTGTCCATCTCTTCAGCGGCACGCACTTCATCACCGGCTCGCATGGGCCCACGCGCGGCATGGCCACCGGCGCCCTGCGCTTCTGGAACGATGGACGCGATGTTCCCGACGTGCTGCTGGGCCTGTTCGACTATAAGGAAGGCTTCAACCTCAGCCTGCGCGTCAACTTCGTCGACGGCGGCGAAGAAAGCGAAGGCCTCATCTTTACCGGCTCCGAAGGCACCATGGAGATCGCCGGCAACTCCGTCAGCGTGAACCGCGTGCCGCGCGAGCGAGACCCCGGCCTCACCGTCTACACCTTCGCCGAGTCCATGCAGAAAAAGATGATTGCGGAACATGCAGCGNNAGCGACAACTACGACCACTTCAAAAACTTCTTCGCGTCGGTGCGCTCGCGTCAACCCGTAGTGGAGGACGCGGTCTTCGGCTTCCGCGCGGCTGGAGCGGCTTTGCTGAGCAATCTCAGCATCGAGCGTGGAGCCATTGTGAAGTGGGACCCGGAGGCGATGAAGCTGCTTTAAAGCGGTTCTCCAATGTACGTCGAGTCGCAAACTGAGTGCTCAGCGGCTTTTTCTTGAAGAATGAGCCACTGAGCTTCATTTGACGCCCTCTACGGCGACTGGAGGGCCGATCCAGCGTGCGTCTATAGGCGCATTTCAAAGTGAAATACAGGTTCCAAAATCGTTCAAAATAGGCGGTTTTTCACGATAGAAAGTGACAATTAAAAGGAGTTTAAGGCGCAAAAGAGCGAATTTGAAGCACCGCTGCTACGCATTCATGCGTACGGGCGGAGCTAGAATCTGTGACTACTTTTCCGCGGCTCGGGTCTTCTTAGACGTTCCAGGCGCATTCGCGACCGCGGACCCTACCGAGTTTATCAGGACTGATCGAGCTATCCCCGCGTCGAAACGTGCTTTGAGCTGTCGTCAGTTGAGATTCTCGTCCACAAGATCGAAACGGCGCACCCGCTCGGCTTTTTACGAGCGAATCCGTCGTTGGCTCACTCCGACGTTCGCTTGCCCCCAGATTTAAGTATCAGTAGAGCTGAAGATCGCGGAGCATGCTCTCGTCGCTGAAATCGTATGTGACTGTGTCAGTATCGCAATAAGTGATCTTGTGCGGCGTCTTGGAATCGCCGAGGGTGAAAGTTGGGCGGTCACCCTCCAAATTAAGCGCAATGGTGATCGTGCTTCCAGATATTCGCGAATACGCCTCTGAGAACGACTCCAGCCAAGCATTCTGGGAGCCCACTTGTGAGCGTGCTACCCAGGTCACCATCCACCAGACGCGTTCTCGTGCATGCTGCCAGGGCAGCATGCCGCACCGCGCCCAGAAACACTCAAGTTTGAGAAAACGGCTCTTTCTTGCAATCTGGACTAATGATTGTACGCATTGCCTACCGAGTTCCAGTTTGTTGGCCTTGACAGCTGCGCAGCCGAGATATCCGAGCATGTCCATACAACGATATAGGAAATCGGTATTCTTCTGGTCCATTGCACATTCCGCCAGGGATTGAGCAAGCAGCGGGTAACGGACGAGTGCAGAGAAAAACAGCATCGGCTCGGCCGCCGGAGATTTCTCTAAGCCCTTGTTTGCACATTCCCTAGCAATAACAAGCGCACGCATTGCACTTGTCCGCCAACCTCTTTTCAGCGTCTCAACGGCAAGAAACGAGAGTGTGCTTGTCAGGATGCGGCCAAACTCTTCAACTTGTCTCGCGTTCGCCGCCTCCACTCTGAGGTATCCTCCCAGGATATCGCCTACGCTTCGGGAATACCGATCTGTCTTGTCGATCTCCAGGGTCATCCTGACTAGCTGGACCAATTTATCCTGAGCATGGCCCACTATGATCGACTTTATCTTGTAATCAACTTTTGCTCCGTTTGCGAGGGCCGGCACCTCTTCTCTGGTCGCTGAGGACACAAGCCTGACAGCGGCATCCACTGCCATGTCGAAGACCTGACCGTCCCCGTTGGTAGCCGCCGCACCCGCCAAGGCCAGCATTGAGTCGAATGGGTCAAAGAAGCTGATTCGCGGGGGCACTCTTTGATCCCATTCGTGCATAGGCATATCTTTGGCGGAGGATAGCTTGAGATTCTCGACTTGCTCAAGCTCCGCGCTAGCTGCAGTTCCGAGCTGAGCGAGAAATTTGTCGAAACGCTTTGGCGAAAGCGCCGCGTTGATCCTGCTGATGGGGTCAGCGCATCTCCGCGCCACCAGCGCGAGAAACACACTCGATAATGCAATGATTGGAAGAAGAAACGCAGAGACTCGTCCAGGCCAAAACCCGAGCAATGCGGCGGCTACGGGTATAATGGCAAGCCCTAGAACCCCAATGGCGCTCAGAACGTGGGGCCATGCGATTCCACGGAATAGCGCTCTGTATGGAGATAGTTGGTATTCCAAAAAGGAGAAGTTGACGGCAAATACTGCAAAAGTGGCTGTGACCGGAAGCAGGCTTGGCTCAAATCGGTCATACGCGCGTCCAACAATTGCGAAGTAGAGAAAAAGCAAAGAAACGAGGGACAGGCCTAATCCGGCAGAAATAGAAAAGAGAGTCCTCTTAGGCCATTGTCGGCCCATACGACGTTGCGGCCCCCGCCCCACCTGGGGTTCTCGTCCCTCCGCGGAGGAGGGATCGACCTTTTCGCCCTCAAATGCTGTCTCGAACGAGACGATCTTCTCTTCCATCAGTTCCCCTTCGGGAGTTCAAAGAGCTGATTAACGATTTCGCCGACGATCCGAATCATTTGCAATGACCAGTTATGCAGGTCCGTACTGCCGTGCGCGTAGCCGTTTCGAAGAACCGGCAGAGTCTTCACGATTACACCTACGTAATCCCAGTCCAAGTCGTCCGAGGTGACCTGAGTCCTTGAGTGATCTAAAGCAATCCTGTCGAGATCCCCTTCCGCCATTTTGCGCAAGTCTTCCATTTCCACACGGTGTCGGCTATTTATTTCCCCCCGATCTCTCCATATTGCGAATCCTTCGTTCTTTATCAGCCGACGATCGGCCGCGTACCCCAGGAGCAGACGCAGTCCGGGCCTATTCGAACCGAGCTTCCCCGCAACGATCTCGTTCTTAAGCCGTTCACGCAGCGCCAGTTCCAGGCAGGCATAGCTTTGGCTCTCGGCGACGTTGAAGAAGCGGTAGACGAACCAGGAATAGAGGTAGATATTCTTCGCAGTTTCGAACTGAAGCACCACATCCTGCGGGACCCCTTGGTGCAAAACACACTCGGAAATCTCTTCATAGCGGTCGGCCAAGTCCATCTGATGATGCGTCCCGTTTGCCAGATCGACCCTCACAAACATCAGGTTCCGAGGATCGGGTTCGCATACACAGTCAACCGGTCTCAACTTCTCGGGATCGAACTTCTGCTCCATCGCTAACTTCCTCACCGCGATATTGGGGCTCGTGGGGAATCATACTCCTCCCAAGATTCAGTCGGGTGACGCCAAACCGCCAATGCACTCGCCAAGCGAGATTTGTAATGAAAAGTCGGCTTTCTCGCAAGTATTCCGAACTCGACGCTGTTCCGGTCGTATCACCGGGCTTCAGTAGCCGACGCTGCGGTACATCAGCCGCCGCTTCGGTCGGCCACCCCTTGGAGGAGTTCGATTTCTATTTTGATTTCGTTTTAGGTGAAGTCGCGAAGCTCGAAGCCCTTTGGGTAGAATAGCCGCCACTCGGGGTCGAACACACGGTCACGAATATCGTGAGCCAAGTAGAAATTGAAACTCATTCCGAGTGCCTTCAATCGCTCCAGCACTTTCGGTGGATATCCAGCTTTTTGCATGTAGAAGCCAATGGCTTGATGGTACGGGTACACAAAGTCCAGATTGGCTAGGGTGGCCGTTAGAGTTGCAGTTGAAATCTTTTCTTTGGCGTTACGATATGCTTGGAGTACCTGATAGACCCCGCCGCCATAGATCGGGCGCACGGTGATATCGATAAGGGTTCTTTCTAATTTCGTCACAGGCAACCGCTCTCGGTTAAATTCGATGGTTCCCACCTCTAGGCGGCCCGTGTTCTTTCCGTGCATCAGAACGATTTGAGACTGTTCATAAGTGAATACGGCGTTCGAGGTTCTTGGCTTGCGCGAGAAAGCGAGGTCAATGGATTTTTGTGTGAGGTTGTCGTAGCTCCGACCTTCCGAGGTTTGTTCCCGGTTCACATAGATGGTGTGCGGCAATTGATCAGTGAGCCCATGTAGGAGAACTGCGGTTCCATGGGACAAATAAGCTCCCGGCTCGATGGTCGCAGCTACCGCATAAGGTGAGGCGCTGTCCCACACATAGCGGGATGCGCGCGCGCTTCGCCAAGTTGAGTTCCAGTTGTCCAGGTCAGCAGGCCGTATCGACACCTCCCGTAGAGGTGTGTTCTCAAGCATGAAGCGAAGAAATTGATCGTTCGTAGTGTTTACAGCTACTCGCCATTCATCTCTGTGTTGAAGAAAAATGCCCAGTAATTCTCGCTCCATGAACGCTTTACGAGGGAGCCCTTCAAAGAAGGACTTGATTTGCCCAAGTGCGGTGTGCAGCCGTGATGGTCGTCCTCTTTTTTTTGGGGGCATATTTTTCGATTTCCTAACAACCCTACGATGTATACATCGTAGGGTAGTATGACAATCCAATTTAGTCAAGTAAGCACTTTTGCGTCACGAAGATACTTGAAATATAGACTCGACTGTGATAGATATATATATCTATCACATGCGGGTATATTTCAAAATAAATGCCACGAAATCCTCCTGCCTGGCTTCGTCCTGATGGACTGCAATGTGTCCCGCAAAGGGTAAGTCTTGACCGAAACCAGAAGGCCCTAAATTCAAGGTCTCCGGAGTTCTAAAACCCTGCCACGAAAAGGCGGCGACAGCCTACCAATTGCCTCCGGGATCGCGTTCGAGATCAGTTCCAAAACCCTGTTCCAAAACGGTCTCATCTTGCCGGTGACGTCCAAGGTATTAGTCCCCGAAAGTCGGCTTTCTCGCAAGCATTCCGAGCTCGACGCTGTTCCGGTCGTATCACCGGGCTTCAGTAGCCGACGCTGCGGTACATGAGTCGCCGCTTGTCCACCAGCGCGCGCGCAAAGATCGCGCCGAAGAGGAATCCCGCGATGTGTGCCAGGTACGCTACCCCGCCGGTCCGCACCTCGGCCACCGAGCCGAAGTTGAGCACCTGCATGACAAACCAGAAGCCAATCAGCAAAGCCGCCGGAATGTACGTCACGCGAAAGAAAATCAGAAAAAACAGAACGGTGCGAATGCGATCCCTGGGAAACGTCACAATGAATGCGCCCATCACCGAGGCAATGGCGCCGCTGGCTCCCAGCACCGGGATGGATGAAAGCGGATCGGCCACCACCTGCGCCATCATCGAGATCAGGCCGCCGGCAAGATAGAAGAAAAGAAACCGCGCCGAGCCCATCGCGTCTTCTATCTCTGGCCCGAACGCCCAGAGATAAATCATGTTGCCGATGATGTGCATCCAGCCGGCATGCATGAACAATGCAGTCAGCAGCGTGATGGAGCGGTGCCCGTGCGTGATGCGGACCGGAATCGCCGACCAGTGACGAATGAACGGAGTGCCGCCCTGCAATTCAAGGAAAAACACAAAGACGTTGGCCGCAATCAGGAGCACGGTGATGACGGTCGACCGCCGGGGTCCGCGCGACGCGTCGCCCAGGGGAATGAAGCCAGCCATTACACCCCGCCCTTGCCCATGAGGATTCCGATTCCGTACGTCACTGCGCCTTCCACCGCGCCCACCGCGGTCATCTCGAAGCCCGACGACCACCACGACCGCACCGTAATCAGCGATTTGGCCGCGCCCACGGCAAAGTGTGCCGCCAGTGAAATCACCGCCGCCGCAATCACCGCCTCAATCCCGCTCATGAAAAAGAACGGAATAATCGGAATGGAAGCGCCGATGGCGGTCGAAAGCGCGCCCGAACTGGCCGAAACCAGCGGATTGCTCAGCGCCTCTTCCGACGATCCAAGCCGCTCGCTGGCCAGCGCCTTCAGCAACTGTTCCGGGTCGCTGGCAATGTGGTTCACCATGTGATGCGCATCGGCCTCGGGCAGTCCCTTCACCTGGTAGTAGAGCGAGAGCAGTTCGCGCGCCTCGGGTCCGTTCATCTTGATGGCTTCCCGCTCGCGGGCCAACTCCGCCTGGTAGATCTCGCGTTCGCTCTTGGCCGCCAGGTACGCGCCCGATCCCATGCTCAGCGCCGACGCAATCATGCCCGACAGCCCGGCCAGCAGCACATATTTGCTGTCGCCAGCCGTCGCGCCCGACACGCCTGAGACGATCCCGAAGATCGCGCCCAGCCCGTCGTTGACCCCGTAAATTGCGTCGCCAATCCAGGCGCCTGGCTGCTTGCGTCCCTGCGCGCGCTTGGCCAGCAACTCATCAAGCACCGCCTGGGCATCGATCTTTGGCGCGCCTGGGGCCGGAGCGTAGTGGCCGCGCAACAGCGAGCCCAGCTCGCGATAGTGGTCCTTCTCGTCCTCGATCACATGTTCGAGGATGGCGATGGAGTCCGCGTCACCCAGGCCCTTCAGTTGCTCGCCGTAGCTCGCGATGGCGCGGCTCTCCTCAATCTCAAGCCGGCGCAGGGCCATGCGGATGCCGCCCGCGCGGTTGGCCAGCGAATCCGCTTCGCCGTGGGGATGGCCCGTCCAGACAGGCGCGGGTTCACCCAACTCCTCGATGCGGCCGGACCACAGGGCGGCGTGCTCCCACTCCGCGCCGGCAAGGTGGCGCAGCACCTGGGCGCGCACCGGATCGCTGTCGCGTTCGGCCAGCGCCAGATAGGTCAGGTGGCCCTCCATTTCGGCCTCCCAGTTGCCCCGGAGTGCTGTCAAAACCTTCTTTAGCCTGGCTGGGCTCAACGCTTCCTTGGCCACGTGTTTCTCCTGTCGTTCTTACGAGAATACGGCATTTTCCTGTTGACCGGCAGCTTCCGTCCGCGAAACGTCGCCCAGAATCNNTATAGTGTTGTGTGGTGCAAACAGGCGGGACTCCAGGCACGCGGTAACGGACGCGAAGATCAAACCATCCAACGTCCGGCAACATGCCTTGTGGCCGGGATGCAACAGTTGCCCTAACCGGGCAAGAAATCTCTTCAAGGAAGCGGGGAATAACCTCTTATGGCAGCACAATCCAAGCAATCGGCGCCCCTTACGTCGCCCGGATACTTCGTGCCGTTCATCATTGTCACAGCGCTGTTCTTCATCTTCGGGTTCATCACCAACCTGAACATGGGTCTGGTTCCGGATCTGAAGAAGATCTTTGAAATTCAAGGGCTCGCGACCTGGCAGGCTATGCTGGCGAATGGGGCGTTCTTCACTGCCTATTTCGTGTTCTCAGGCCCCACGGGCCGGCTGATTGAAGCGATCGGCTATAAGCGCACGATGGTGGTGAGCTTGTTTGTTCAAGTGCTGGGAGCGCTGCTTTTTGTTCCGGCAGCACAAAGGGTTTCGTTTCCGCTGTTTCTCCTGGCGATCTTCGTCGTAGGCGCCGGAGTGGCAGCGTTGCAGACCGCAGCCAATCCCTATGTTTCAATCCTCGGGCCGGAACACAGCGCCCCGATCCGACTGAACCTGGCACAGGCTCTCAACTCGCTGGGTGGCACATTTGCGCCGTGGGTGGCGGGTACATTCATTCTGACCACCACAGTTCTCAACCCGGCCGTTGTTGCCACACAAAGCCCCGCTCAGCAGCACGCCTACCAGTTGACGATCGCGGACACCGTCCGGGTGCCATATCTCGTGATTGCGTTCGCTCTCGTCATCCTGGGGATCGCTGTCGCATTCACCAGGTTGCCCCATGTTGAGGCCACGCAGCAGTTCCGTCCGGCAAAGGAAGGCGACCCGCTGTTGAGCCGGAGCATCTGGAGCTATCGCCATACCGTTCTGGGAGCATTAGGCATCTTCGTATACGTCGGCGTCGAAGTGGGCCTGGCGACAACGATGGTGCTTTACTTCAGCGATACACTTCATGGCGGACTGCATGCTCTGACGGCGCCCCAAGCGCAAAAGCTGGTGGTGTTTTACTGGCTTGGAGCGCTTGTCGGCCGCCTGCTCGGGTCGTGGATGCTGACCAAGATCGGTGCGGGAAAACTGCTCGGGATCTTCGGAATGATTGCCGCGGCCCTCGTGGTTCTTTCCATCTTGTCTAGTGGCGATGTGGCCATCGGCTGCCTGGTTCTTGCAGGCTTCTTCAACTCCATCATGTTCCCCAACATCTTCACTCTCGGTATTGCCGGGCTCGGACCCATGACCAGCAAAGGTTCGGGGCTCATCATGACCGCGGTGTGGGGCGGGGCATTGATTCCGGTCTTCATTGGCTGGCTGGTGGACAATACCAATTATCAATGGGCGCTCGTTGTCCCGGTGCTCTGCTACCTCTACATCGCCTTCTACGGCTTCGTCGGCCACAAGCCCACACGCACTGTAACGGCGTAGCCCAAATCGCTGCTCTTTCCACAGGCCCTTCGGCGCAATCCGAAGGGCCTTCGTTTGCCGAAAAAGTCATGCCTGCCGTAGATGTGCGAAAGGGCACGACTTCAGTCGTGCCGTAAGCAGCCTAAAATGAGAAAGGGGGCTTCAGCCCCTGCCCCATTTCACGCGAGCTTGGTTCTACAGCGGGACTTCGTGTCTCCCCATATACGTTTTCCCGCCATGCCCGTAACTCCCTTGCAAACAAAGAGATTCTTTTGGCTCGATTCACCCATCCACCATGAATTTGGGGGTAAGATGGGCGCGGACCTCTTCTGTTGACTGCGCATATCCGGAAAACCGGCTCGGCTCGCTGGATGGCCCTCAGCGCCATCGTCGCCATCGCCACGGCTCTCGCCCTGCGCATCGCCATCCCCGTCCGAAGCTGGGTCCACCACGGACGGTCCGACGCATATCGAATTGAGAAACTCCCAGCGCCCACGAGTTCCAACTCCGCCTCCAGCGCAGCTAACCGCGCCTTCCTCCCGCCCTGGTCAGATCGCTTCGCCGACGGAACCCCCGATTTCCTGCGCCTCACCGACCCCGCCGACCAGGCCGCCTTCCGCCAGTGGTTCACCCTCATTGCCGACTACCAAGCCGTCCGTCCCAAGTCCGAAGTCCCTGCCGAGATCACCGACTGCGCCAGCCTGCTCCGCTACGCCTACCGCGAAGCCCTCAAGCGCCACGATGACACCTGGTTCCTCTCGACCGGCATCGAGATCGTTGCCCTCCCCGGCGAAATTCGCGCCTGGCGCTACCCCGAAACGCCTCTCGGCGCCTCCCTCTTCCGCGTCCGCCCCGGCAGCTTTGAGCCCGATGACGCCACCAACGGCGCCTTCGCCCAGTTTGCCGACGCCAAAACGCTGGTCGAGCGCAACGCATACTTCGTCACCCGCGACGTCCGTCAGGCCCAGCCCGGCGACCTGCTCTTCTACCGCCAGTTCGGCCAGTCCTCCCCATGGCACTCCATGATCGTGACCCGCATTAACGGCCAGCCCGCCGTGGTCTACGACACCGGAGAAGATCACGGTAAGGCAGGCGAGCTGCGCCGCGTTCTGCTCCCTGAGCTGCTCGACCATCCCCAGCCGCAGTGGCGTCCGCTTCCCGGCAACCCCAACTTTCTCGGCATCTACCGCTGGAATATTCTGCGAGGGACCTTATGAGGCTCCGTAAACCGCTGCTCTTCGTTCTGTTTCTCCTTTTTGCCGGCGCCCCACTGGCAGCCGCCACAAAAGACCCGCCCCGCTCCTTTTCCCTCTCCACCTCGCGCACGTTTGCCCCCGGCGAGAGCATCAAGATTCAGCTCTACGCCAAAAACGTCCCCGCCCTCGAGTTTCGCGTCTACAAGGTCAAGGACGCTGAAAAGTTCTTCTCCGGTCTCAAAGACATCCACAGCTTCGGCGCGCAAAGCTCGTCGCCCGGCGAGCAAATCGACGAGCGCACCTGGATCGAGCGCCTGCACGACCTCAAAGCCGACTTATGGTGGCGCGTGCGCCACTTCTTCCGTTCGCAGTTTACTGACGAAGCCCGCGACAGCTTCCGCGAGAGCCAGGGCAAGCTAGGCAAGCGCAGCAAAGTCGTCGGCGCAACGGAGTTCGCGCAGGTTCCGTTGCTCAACGAGAGCCAGCTTGTCGCGCGCTGGAAGCTCGTCACCCCGCCCGCCATCGTCAGCGAGACGCAGCAGTTGCCCATCGACGGCCTTAGCTCGGGCGTCTACCTCATTGAGGCCACTGACAACACCTACAAGGCCTACACCGTCGCCATCGTCACCAGCATTGCCGTTGTGGAAAGGGTAAGTAACGGCCAGGCGAGTCTGTATGTGGCTGATCGCAAAACCGGCGCGCCCATCGAGAAGGCGAATGTCTCCCTCTGGGCAAACAGCAAACAGCAGTCGCGGGGGCAAACCGGCAGCGACGGCCTGGCTTCGCTGGCCATGACCGAATCCGTCGCTGGGCCCGATCCGACAACCGGCGGACCGCAGCCGGAAAATGTCTGGATTCTCGCTCGACACGGCAGCGACGCGGCGTTGGTGACGCCCTGGGACTACACCTTCGCCGCCGCCCCGGCAATGGACCTGACGGCATTCATCTACACCGACCGCCCCGTCTACCGTCCCGGCCACACAGTCCACATCAAGGGGATCCTCCGCAAGGAGATCCATGACGCCCTCGATCTCCCCGACGTGAAGACCGTCAAGCTGACGGTCACGAGCGCCGACAACAAGGTAGTGCTGCAACAGGATGCACCCGTCTCCGCACATGGAACCGTGACTGCCGACCTCAGCCTGGCGTCCGACGCGAGTCTGGGTTACTACTTTATCCGTCTCGGGGTCTCTGCCGGCATGGGCAGCTTCTACGTCGAGGAGTACAAGAAGCCCGAGTACCAGGTCACCGTGAAGCCCGCCGCCCAACGCACGCTTCAGGGCAATCAGATTCAAGCCACTATTGAAGCCCGCTACTTCTTTGGTGAGCCCGTAGCCAACGCCAAGGTCAAATACGTCGTCCACACCTCCACGCACTACTGGTGGGATGAGGACGAGGCCGACGACAGCGAAGCCGGCGGTGAAGGCGCCGACGCGAGCGCGAGCGACGAGTCTGACTCGACCTACGGCGCCACCGAGCAGCAGGAGCACGAAGGCATTCTCGACGCCAACGGCCGCCTCACCATCACGCTCCCCACGGCCATCGATCCAAAACATCAGGACCAGGATTACCGCATCGAAGCGCGCGTCACCGATGCGGCCAATCGCGAAGTCGCCGGTCACTCCACCGTGCTGGCCACCTACGGCTCCTTCCGAGTCAGCGTCGAGCCAACCAGTTATGTGTACAAGAGCGGCGACCCGGTCCGAGTGAAGGTGACTGCCCAGGACTACGACAACAAGCCCATACCCACCGCCGTCCACATCGGCGTCAACCTCATCAAGTGGGATTCCGTAACCCACCAGCGCAGCGAAACCTCCGTCGCCAGCCGCGATGCGCAGACCGGCGCGGACGGCACAGCGCTCGTCGACCTGCCGATCAATACCAACGCCAGCGGCGATTTCGAAGTCACCGCCAGCGCGCAGACTCCCGAGAATCGAACCGTTGAGGGCAAGACCTGGGTCTGGATCTGGAACAACGCCGGCGAGTGGTACAACCAGAACACGCAGGCGCAGATCGTCGCCGACAAGAAGACCTACCAGGTGGGCGACACCGCGCATCTGCTGCTGGTCACCGGCCTCAATGAGTCGTGGGCCGTGGTCACGGCGGA
>PMWR01000055.1 GCA_003166055.1 Acidobacteriaceae bacterium | reverse complement strand
CGGCACAAAACAATACCCCAGCGTAAACACCGAGTAAGCAAACGCCGCCCACCCCGCATCCGGCATGTGGACGAACACGTGATCGGCCATCCACCCCATCGGATTGGTCCGCTTGCCATTCGCAATAAAACGGATGTATTCCAGCAACTCCGGTACCAGCTCGCTGAACATATAAGCCGTAATCGCATTCGACCCCAGCACCAGCCACGGAAACACCAGCGCGGAATAAACCAGGCCCTTGCTTTTACCCTCCCCTTTCCACCTCCCCCACCCCCACTCTTCCACCATCCAGAACGCCGCCGTCAGCACCGTCAGCGACCACCCCGCCGCCACCAGCACATACGAACTGGTCCACATATTCTTGTTCAGCGGAAACTCAAGCGACCACAAATATCCCAGCGCCAGGCATGTCACTGCCGCCGCGGCCAATCCCTGCGCCTTGTGCTTCACGCTCCGTCCCGAACGCAGCCACAGTCCGGTCAGCAGCCCAATCAGCGCCGTTCCAATCGCCGGCAAATCGCTCAGCAGTCCCTCGGGATCGCGCACATTGTGCAGATTCGGCCCGGACGAATCCATATAAAGATGGTGCGGCATCAGCAGCCGGTCCAGCCAGCTCACCAGGTTCTGAGTCTGATCCATGAACGGCACATCGCGCCCCGGCATCCCCGCTCCCGGCACCGGAACCCACCTCACCAGCACCCAGTAGCCCACCAGCAACACCACCAGCGCCGCCGCCTTCGTCCAAACCCGCCTGTCCCACAAATAAAACAGACCCACCACCAGGTAGCAGATCGCAATCCGCTGCAACACCCCGTAAAACCGCATGTTGTCCAACTTGAAAAACGGAAAGTTGTTCACCACCATTCCCAGCAGGAACAGAATCGCCGCCCGCTTCACCGTGTGCCACGCCAGCTCCGCGCGCGTCGCCCCGCGTGCCAGCCTCGCCTCCACGGCAAACACAATCGAAGCCCCCACCACAAACACAAACGTGGGAAACACCAGGTCCGTCGCCGTAAGCCCGTTCCATACCGCGTGCTTCATAAATCCCCACGAGCCCGCGCCCCCGTTGTTGTTCACCATGATCATGAAGGCAATCGTGATGCCCCGCAGCACATCCAGCGAAATCAGCCGCTGAGGCCGCATCGTTCCCACACTTGGTTCGACCATCTGTGTTCTCGTCTCCATTCGCACGGTTTTTTCTAGGGATGCCCATTACCCTACGCGATCCGAGCTCATCTCGCCAACTCCACAGTTCCCTCCTGGCAGCAACATCGCTGTCATTCCCCAAGCCATCGCTGCTAAACTCCCTCTTCAGGGAAATCACGCCAATTCACGTACGCTCCGCCTGGAGGCCATCGATGCCCGACTTTCAACCCTTCGTCTCGCCCAATTCGAAACGCCCCGAATTCACCGTCCGCGCCATCCTGCTCGGTTCGTTCTTCGGCCTCGTCTTCGGCGCAGTCACAGTCTACGTGGGCCTCCGCGCCGGCCTCACCGTAGCCGCCTCCATTCCCATCGCCGTGCTCTCCATCAGCATCCTCCGCGCCTTCGGCCGCGCCTCCATTCTTGAAAACAACATCGTCCAGACCACCGGCAACGCCGGCCAGTCCATCGCCGCCGGCGTCATCTTCACCCTGCCCGCCCTCATCTTCCTCGGCTTCGATCTCGAGTACTCCCGCATCTTCCTGCTCGCCCTCATCGGTGGATGGCTCGGCGTGCTCTTCATGATTCCCCTCCGCCGCCAGCTCATCGTTGAAGAACACGAGAACCTGAAATACCCTGAAGGCACCGCCTGCGCCGACGTCCTCATCGCCGGTGAAAAAGGCGGCTCGCTCGCCAGCCGCGTCTTCCTCGGCCTCGGTCTCGGCGCGCTCTACACCTTCTTTCAAAACGAAAACCTCTTCAAAGCCTGGCCCGGCACTCCTGAATTCCAGCCCGACTTCGGACCCCAGCACATCCTCAAAGGCGCCAGCATCAAAGCCGACGCAACCCCTGAATACCTCGGCGTCGGCTACATCATCGGACCCAAAATCTCCGGTGTGATATTCGCAGGCGGCGTCTTCTCCTGGCTCGTCCTCATGCCGCTCATCTACTTCTTCGGCAAAAACATCNNTACATTCGCCCCATGGGCGCTGGAGCGGTAGCCGCCGCCGGACTCATCACCCTCATCAAGACCCTCCCCACCATCATCGGAGCGCTCACCTCCGGCTTCAAAAACCTCCGCCCCGGCTCCGCAGCCAAGAAGGCCAAACCCATCCGGACCGAGGATGACCTCTCCATGGGCGTCGTCGTCATCGGCTCACTTCTCATCNNTCTCCGGCATGACCATCGCCACCCTCATGGCCACCTCCGCCATCTTTTTGGTCAAGGGTTGGACCAGCCCCGCCTTCGGCGCCCTCGCCATCACCATCGGCGGCGTAGTCTGCATCGCCGCGGCCAACGCCGGTGACACCTCGCAGGACCTCAAGACCGGCTACATCGTCGGCTCCACTCCGCGCCTCCAGCAGATCGCCCTCATGATCGGCGTCGTCGTTTCCACCGTCGCCATCGGACTCACCCTCATCATGATGAACTCGGCCCTGCAGGAATTCCACGCCGCCCCGCAACCCTGGGACATCAACGCCTCCCACCCCGGCGTAGCCGTCCAAGCCGACGCCCAGCGCCTCCCTGAAACCATTCGCGTCCTTGGCACCGACAAATCCAGCACCATCCACCACAAGGGTGAATACACCATCCTCAACGCCCTCGGCTCCGCTGAGCTGGCCGACGGCAAATACCTCTA
>PMWR01000484.1 GCA_003166055.1 Acidobacteriaceae bacterium | reverse complement strand
CAGGGCAAAGCCCTCGACCTGCTTGAAGCCCTGCCCATCGAGAAGCGCGACGTCAGCGTAATCGGGTCCAATGATTATGCAGCCACCGCCAACTCCGACATCGTCGTCATCACCGCGGGAATTCCCCGCAAGCCCGGCATGAGCCGCGACGACCTGCTCCACACCAACTTCAAAATCATGTCAGACGTGGTTGCGAAGGTCGTTGCCCAGTCGCCCGAGTCGATCCTGATCATCGTCTCCAACCCGCTCGACGCCATGGCCCAGGCCGCCTTCCGCCAGGCCGGCTTCAATCGCGAACGCGTCATCGGCATGGCAGGCGTGCTCGACTCCGCCCGCTTCCGGACCTTTATTGCCGCTGAGCTGAANNACCATGGTCCCGCTCCCGCGCTACTCCACCGTCGCCGGCATCCCGATCACGGAGCTCATCGAGCCGGAACGCCTCGAGCAGCTCGTCCAGCGCACCCGCGACGGCGGCGCCGAAATCGTCAAGTACCTCAAGGCCGGCAGCGCCTACTACGCACCCTCCGCAGCCGTCACTGAGATGGTCGAAGCCATCCTCAAAGACAAGAAGAAGATCCTTCCCTGCGCCGCCTACCTGCAAGGCGAATACGGCATCGACGGCTTCTACATCGGCGTCCCCTGCAAGCTGGGAGCGGCGGGCCTCGAAAAGATCATCGAAATCAAGCTCACCCCTGAAGAAGACGCGGCCCTCAAGAAGAGCGCCGAGGCAGTCAAGGAGCTTTGCGCCGTCATTGGCGTGTAAATCTCCAGCAAAAATAACGATCCCGCGGCGGCGGTTGTCATTTTGTCATTGACAGGGAAGCCATCGAACCAGCAGCCTAGAGCCCAGACTTGATAAAAGGACGGGCTCTGATGACCTTCCCCAAATGGACAGCAGTGGGACTTCTTGCCCTCATGGCAACCGCCGTCTCTGCGCAACAGCACTTCCCCCTCCGCTCCGGCGAGTGGACCGTCACCACCCCCGATCCCACCGGACCCAACAAGCCGCCCTTTGTCATGCCCTACTGTCTCAACGATGAGACATGGACCAAGGCTTTCAGCAATCGCACATGCTCCCTTCAGCAACTAAGCATTACTTCCAGCGGCATGAGTTACACGCTGGACTGCCCGGCGAGCGCCTTTCAAATGAAGGGACGCGGAACTGTCACCTTTGATGGTATGACGCACATGATCAGCAAGGGATCCTTCGACACAACGGCAAACGGGAAGACGACTCACATGGACTCCACATCCGATTACCGCTGGAAGGGCCCCACCTGCGACCCCAACGCCGACATGAACCTCAAGTTCAAACCGCATTGATTCCCGTCCCTGATCGCCGCACGAGGAACCCAATGAAATCCACCGCCGTTCTGCTCTTGTCTCTCGCTCTGCCGTTCACCGTCCACACATCCAACGCGCAAACCAAGGACGCGCCCGGCTGCAAGGACTCGCCCCTGATCGCCCGCTTTCCCGGCAGCGTCATCACCGCCTGCAGCGACAAGGCTTTCGATGGCTATGACTTCACCGTCACCATCGACAAGCAGAACAAGGCCAGACGCATCGAGGGGGCAATGCACCAGAACAATTACAACTGGCCCCGCGACACCGCCAGCAAGACCCAGGTGGTCCATAACCTGAACAACGCATTCAAGGCCGCGGGCTACACCTTCGACTACGACTCGGGCGAGTACGGCGACTTTACCGTGCACATGGGAAAGACCTGGATCATGGAAGAAGTCAGCGGAGGCGGCTGGTACAAGCAAACCATTGTCGTCGAAAAGGGTATGACCCAGGAGGTTGTTGCCAATGCCGCAGCGCTCTCCGGCGGCCTCACCGGCAACGGCCACGTGGTCGTCACTGGAATTCTGTTTGACACCGGCAAGACCGACGTCAAGCCCGAATCCGGCCCCGCCCTGCAGGAAATCGCCAAGCTGCTCAAAGCCAATCCCAAGCTTAAAGTCTACGTTGTCGGCCACACCGATAACGTCGGCGCCCTGGCCGCCAATATGGATCTTTCCAAGCGCCGTGCTGCCTCGGTCGTGCAGTCGCTGACCACCAAGTACGGCGTTCCCGCAACTCAACTGGACGCCATCGGAGATGGTCCCAGCGCCCCGGTCGCATCCAACGACTCCGACGATGGCCGCGCTCTCAATCGCCGCGTCGAGTTAGTCAAGCAATAGTCGGCTCCGCCAAACCCTAACCGTCCAGCTATTCCAAAGGGCCGCCCGCAAGCGGCCCTTTCGTTGGTCGACATAGATAAGTCTGACGCAAATGTACGAACCAAAGGTTACAGGAAAAGCAAAAACCTGCTTTTCTTCAACGTGTCGATTAGCTTCCGCATAACTCAGCTTCCCTTCAGATGAATCCAAAACCTTTTTAAGGAATCTGTGTTAGTAAGTAACGGATGGCGCGCCAGCCATTAGATCCTTGGTGGCACGCCCATACCATGCATCGGATGCAAGTGGAGGTTTTCACATGAAAAAGACAATGCAAACAACACGCACGGCCCTTCTTGCGGCCACCGTTGCCGCAGCCCTTTTGGGCTTTCCCCAGTATTCGTTTGCAGCGCCCAGCGGTTCAGGCGCGGCCCCGCAGGCACAAGGGGATAACCCTGCCGCCGGCGATGCCGCTTCCCGGCTCAACAAGAAGGAGTTCCGTAACGTCAAAGTAACCGTCGACGCCAACGGCATCGCCACCCTTTCGGGTACAGTCGATCTCTTCGAGTTCAAGGCCGACGCCGACAAGCGCGTCCATAAAGCCAGGGGCGTCACCGCCGTACGCAACGACATTGAAGTCGCAGGCCCCACCGTACCCGACAACGCATTGAAGTCCAAGCTGGTGGAAAAACTCACCTATGATCGCGTCGGCTACGGCAATGTCTTCGACGCCATNNAGCGTTGACGTGCAAAACGGCGTTGTCACCCTCGCCGGTCATGCGCTGGATTACCCGTCGAAGGACTCCGCCCTGGGCCTGGTCAGCACCTATCCCGGCGTCAAAGAAGTCGTCGACAACATCCAGGTCGATCCCGTCTCCCTCATGGATGACCGCATCCGTGTCGCGGAATTCCGCGCCATTTACGGATTCCCGTCCCTGAACCGGTACGCCATCGACCCGGCCAAGACCATCCGCATCACGGTCCAGAATGGCAATGTCCAACTCGACGGCGTGGTTGACACGCAGGCTGACAAAGATACTGCCGGCATCCGCGCAAACGGCGTCTCCGGCGTCTTCAGCGTCAAAAACCACCTCCAGGTGGCCAACCAGCCTGTTGAACGACAATCGTCCGCCAGAAATCAATAACGCCCAGGCGCTCAAACGGCCCCGGAGAACTTCTCTTCGGGGCCGCACCTTTCTCCACCTCCAAAAACGCCCGCGCCCCCCGGCCCGTGCCCATCGCCCACGCGACATTCACACATTTGTAACGACACAGTACGTTTTATTCCTTACACTTATCCCACTATGGCCATCGACGAACCTCTGTCCATCGAACGTCAGGATGGGAAAGCGCAAGGCACGCTGATCCTTCGCCTTACCGGCCCGCTCACCCTGCGCAACCTTTTCGACTTCCAGGCGCAGCTCCGCGCCATCCAGCCTACCCCACCTGTCACCATTCTCGACCTGACCGGCGTCCCCTATATGGATTCCGCCGGCATGGGCACGGTTATCAACCACCACGTCCATTGCATGGGCAAGGGAGCCCGCCTCATCATCACCGGCGTCAGCCCCCGCATCCACGAGCTCTTCAAGATGACCAGGGTCGACACGGTCATTTCCCAGGCCGCCACCGTGGAAGCGGCGGAGGCAAGCCTGTAAAAGGCGGCTTTTAGCTATTCGTCCCAGTCGTCCTCTTCGTCCTCGGTTGGCTTGGGAGCCGGTTTCGCCGTCGCAGTCTCCGCCTTGGGCGCGGCGGCAGGCGTCTCGGCCGGCAGCGCCGGATGATCGAACAAGTAAAGCTCGTTGAACAGATACTTGTAAGTAGCGTGCGATTGCCCGCGGAACTGCGGCTTGAATCCAAACAGCAGAATCCGCCCCCGTCCGTACGCCAACTCCACCGCCGCAGCTTTGCCCTCGATCGCCTCCGGGTGCAGCAGCAACCCGCTCTCCAGCGGGTTCGTCTGCTTGGGATACTTGGCCAGCACCGCGCCGTGGAAACCAGGCAGCGGCTGGAAGGCCGGACCCGCCTGGAACATCACTACCGGCGACTCCGACACGCCGAAGTTCACCGGCATGTCAGCATGTTCGGTTTCCACCCTCAGCAGCGCTCCCGAACAAAAAAACTTGTCGCTCTTCGCGCCTTCAATTACGTTCTGTACCGGCAAAGACATCAGCGGAATCAGCGCTCCCGCTGTCCGATTCAGCGCAATCAGTGTCCCGCCGTCGCGCACAAACTCGCGTAAGTGTTCCAGCCCATCCTCGCCCACCCCGCCAGCGTACTGACCCGGCACAATGCCTGGCCCGTAACCCTGCACGAGCTGCCGCGACGACATGTCCGGCAGCACGATCACGTCGTAGCGGCTCTCCAGATTGGCCGACCGCATGTCCGCGTTGTAAATGCTCTTCGGATCGAATCCGTAGTTCTCCAGAATCCAACGCGTCCAGCCCTCATCGATCGATGGCGCCCACGGCCGGTAAAGCCCCACGCGTGCCTTTTTGAGTGCCAGCGTATGCCCGGGCGCCGAAACGCCCACCGCGGAGACTGCGTACTTTTTCGTCAGCCCGTCGAGCGTCGCCTTGCTCAGCCCGCCGATCAGGAACGCGCCCGTCTCCGTGCCCTGCGCGGTCTTCACCGCATCCTGCGCCAGTGAAACAGTCCCTCCCTGCTGCAATGCCGCGTTCACCAGTTCAAACGATGCGTTCACCTTGTGGCTTACAGCAAACACCGCGCCCGCGCCGTCGACCGAAGCATCCGGCAGTGCGACCGCGTCGATCTTCGTCAGTTCCGCACGCTGATCCGCCGTCAGCGGGTCGGAAACCATGTCCACGTCCACGCCCATCTGCAGCGGCAATGTCCAGCCCGTGACGTCGTAAGGCAGATCAACGGCCTTTGAAGTCCCATTCTCCAGCGCGTCCGGATACTTCTGCCGCTCAAACAACTCCTTGGCCATCGCCGAGTAGGGTTGATCCATCGGAATCACCCACGACCCCGCCGGATAGCTGATGCCGTTGGCCTTGAATCCGCTCTTTGACGCATACACATCGATGCCGTTATCGATCATCTTCTGCGCCAGCAGTCCCGCCTCCGGTGTATCCGTCTGCTTGTCGCTGATCACATAGGCAAACGGGGGCTCCTTGCGAAAATGCTCGATGTTATCGCGCGCCGCCTGGTAGCGATTGAAGAGCAGTGTCTCGCGATTTTTCGCCGCCAGGTCCAGCACCGACATCGACCCGCCCACCATGTAGTCCACCGCATCCTTCAGGTGCCACCAGCCGCCCTCCCATGGCGTGGTGTACATGGTCAGCGCGCGCAGGTCCTGGTCGTTCTTCGGAAACTCATCGGCGGTATAGAAGCGCGGCGTCGCATAGCGATAAAGCGCCGTCTCGGTAAAGAACGAAATCTCATTGCGAAACACGCCCGCCCAATCCGTAAACCCCGCGTACCAGTTATCGAAGCGCGACTCCGAAATCGACCCCGGCATATTATGCGCATCCAGATAAGCCGACATGTTAGTACCCACCACATTCAGCCAGCTCCGCACATACGGGCTGATATTGCTTGAAATCGGATCGGAGAACGGCGGAATCCAGATGCGCGCGGGAAACGGCGCAGTCTGATGCTGGCAGTAGAAAATGACCGGGCTGTACTCCAGCTCCGCCCTGGTCACCACCTGCTCTTCCTTCATATTCATCATGTAGCCATCGCGGTTGTTATCGTGGCCCACATAATCCTGGTAAAGATAAGGCAGCGGGCTAACTTCGTATTTGCTGCCCAGGTTCTGCCGGTACCAGTGCACCACCATGTCCTGCCCATCGGGATTCAGCGTCGGCCACAGCACCAGGATCACCTGGTCCAGAATGTGATCGACCTCCGGATCGCCCTTCGAGCTGACCAGCTTGTAGGCCAGCACCATGGTGTGCTGCGTGCCGGCCACTTCGTCCGAGTGCAGCCCTCCGTCGATGTGCACAATCACCTTCGATGTCCGCGCCAGTTCCCTGGCCTGGTCGTCGTTCAAGTCCTCCGCGCGCGCCAACCGCCCCGCAATCTTCTTGTACTCGTCCAGCTTGGCCAGATTCTCCGGCGACGAGATCACGGCCACTTCAATGTCCTTCCCCTCGGTGCTCTTGCCCACGGTAAACATCTTGATCCGGTCCGACGATGAAGCCAGCGCGTGGAAATACTTGATCGTGTCGCTATAGTCGGCCAGGTAAAAATCGTCGCCGGGGTTATGCCCAAGAACGGAAATCGGGGTTGGCGCCTGCGCATGACCCAGCAAACAAGCAAAGGCAACGAAACACAAAAGACGCGAACACTGCACCAGCTTTGAGAAACGCATCGACTCTCCTTATTTTTTGAATGACGCTATGTGTCAGAACACGACTTCAGCCTAGTGTCAGCGCACGACTTTACAGCTTGCGGCAAAGCTTCAGCCAGGCCCCGATGTGCGAAAGGGCACGACTTCAGTCGTGCCGAAACCCGTAGCCAACGCGGCTGGGCTTTAGCCCCTGACGGAATACTTTCACGGCCGCAGTGTGAAATTGGTCGAACGTTGTTCTAAAAGAGTAGCGCGCCAAACCGCCGACGCAAAGTGCAAATTCCTCAGATTCCCTGCGATCGCCCGGCAAGGTCGGTTCGACATCTCAATAAACAAATGGAATCAGCCGCCAGGTGCGCCGCATGTACTCGCGATAAGGCGCACCCAGCCCTTTCACGAGTGCCTGCTCTTCTATGGGGATGCGGTACGCGTATGCGGCTCCAATACACAGCGCGGGCAAAAGCAACGCAACCCAGTTTGTCATTGTCATGCCGAGACCGATATTTGCCACCAGCGAGCCCAGATAGGATGGGTGACGAAGCCAGCGATAGGGGCCCAGCTCCACGACGTGCTGTCCAGCCGAAACAGCCACGTCATAAGTGAAGAACCGCCCCAGGAGGTGCATGGAATAGAAGCGGAAGAGCGNNGTGCCGACGGAAAGGCCCGGGAACACCGCGGCCGCCGCGAATCCAACCCCCACCGCAAGGTTCGCCGCCAGGATCACAAGAAACTTGGAACCCTTATCCGATCTCTGGGCACTTCTCTTCGAACGAAGAAGCACGGAGAGAACGATCTCAGGCACAAAACAGATACAGGACGTGACAATCCAAATGGCCAGGTACGCGGGGTGACCGTCGAAAGCGCCGGGCGATCTCATAGCGCTATCCTAGTTGGCGAAATCAATACCTACGAGGCAAATCTCACAAAACTCCCTGGATTCGAAATCCAAATGGGTCCCCGAGCCGCCCGTGTTAATGTGAATCCGCGGAGGGCTCCAACAAAATGCTCACACCCAGTCAGATTGCGGGAATCGCATCGGTCTGTCTCACTGCGTCACTTGTCGCTGCGCAGCCTGCGCCCGCACCCTATCAGGAACCCGCATTGAAGCCCGAGGTAACCCAGCGCATTCAGCGAGTTGAAAACGGCCTGGTCGGCTCCGTCGTCATCAAGGGCGATGCCAAGGCAACCCACAACATCGCCGACCGCATGAAGGAGCTCAACGTTCCCGGCGTCAGCGTAGCCGTCATCCACAACGGCCAAATAGAGTGGGCACGCGGCTACGGCTTCACCAGCATCGGTGGCCCGCCCGTCACCGCCGACACCATGTTCCAGGCCGGCTCCATCAGCAAGCCCGTGGCAACCATGGCCGCGCTGCGCCTCGTCGAACAGGGCAAGCTCTCGCTCGACACCGACATCAACACCGAACTCAAATCGTGGAAGCTACCCACCGATCCCGTCCAGGCAGGCAAGCCCGTTACACTGCGCGAACTACTTACTCACACCGGCGGCACAACGGTCCACGGCTTCCCCGGCTACGCCCAAAACGAGCCCGTCCCCACCCTCATTCAGGTCCTCAACGGCGAAAAACCCGCCAACACCCCCGCCATCCGTAGTGAAGCGGCGCCCATGGCTCGCTGGAACTACTCCGGCGGCGGATTCACCATCATGCAGCAGGCCGTGATCGACGTCTCCGGTGAGCCGTTTCCCAAGCTGCTCCATGACACCGTACTCGCCCCCATCGGCATGACCCACAGCACCTACGAGCAGCCCCTCGGCAAGGAGTTTCAAGCCTTCGCGGCCACGCCTTATCGCGGCGACGGCAAGCCCGTGGAAGGCGGCGCGCACACCTATCCCGAGATGGCCGCAGCCGGCCTGTGGACCACCCCAACCGACATCGCCCGCTACGCCATCGAGGTACGCTACTCGATCGGCGGCGCGGCCAACCACGTGCTCTCACCCGACATGACCAGCCAGATGCTCACCGCCCGCATGGGCAATTGGGGACTTGGCCTCGAGATGGGCGGCGCTAAAGACAACCCGTACTTCTCGCACGGCGGCGTCAACGAGGGCTTCATCAACATCTTCGCCGCGTATGAAAAATCCGGCGAGGGCGCGGTCGTCATGACCAACTCCGACAACGGCGGCCCGATCGGCGACGAGATCATGCACTCGATCGCCGCAGAGTACGGATGGCCCGACTGGCATCCCACCGTTCGCACCGAAATCGCGGTCGATCCAAAGCTTCTGCCCCAATATGCCGGAACCTACGCCCTCGCGCCCAACTTCGACCTGGTCGTCACGGTAGAAAACGGCCAGCTAGTCACCCAGGCCACCGGCCAAGGCAAGGTCCCGCTGTTCCCCGAATCGGAAACAAAGTTCTTCCCGACGGTGATGGATGCGGAAGTCGAATTCGTAAAAGACGCTGACGGCAAAGTCACCGGACTGGTCCTCCAACAAGGCAACCACGAGATGAAAGCGCCGAAAAAATAGCCGCGGCCGGGTCGTAGCCCACGCCAGCTTGCTAACTTGCCAGGCCCGCGCCAGCGGCCGCTAACTGGCTGTCTTTGCTCCAGGTTCCTCAAGTAAACTAATCCCTGGTAGACCATGCCCGGCATCTGGTCCAAGACGCGCACAACCCTGGAAATGATCAAGTGGGAGCACTCCATCTTTGCGCTTCCCTTCGCCCTCACCGCCGCCATCCTCGCCGCCAATGGCCTGCCCCCGCTCCGCACTCTGGCCTGGATTCTCGTCGCCATGGTCGCCGCGCGCTCCTGCGCCATGGCCTTCAATCGCTGGGCCGATGCGGAGCTTGACGCCGTCAATCCCCGCACCCGCACCCGCGCCATCCCCGCCGGCCAACTCTCTCGCGGCTTTGTCTTCGGATTCACGCTCGTCGCGGCCGCCATCTTCGTGATCGCCGCCGCCCAGCTCAATCAGCTCACTCTCTATCTCTCGCCGGTCGTGCTCACCGTCCTGCTCGGCTACAGCTACATGAAGCGCGTCACGCGCTGGTCCCATCTGGTTCTCGGCCTCGCCCTCGGCCTCGCACCCTCCGCCGCCTGGATCGCCGTCCGCGGCTCTCTCGATCCCCGCATCGTCGTCCTCACCGCCGCTGTCACTCTATGGGCTGGCGGCTTCGACGTCCTCTACGCCTGCCAGGACTTCGAACACGACCGCGCCGTCGGCCTCCACAGCCTGCCCCAGGCCATCGGCATCCCAGCCGCCTTCTGGGCTGCGCGCATCATGCACCTCGTCATGCTCGCCCTCCTCGCCTGGTTCGCCGTCCTGTTTCACTTCTTTGCTCTCGGCTGGATCGGCATCGCCGCCGTCACCGTCCTGCTCGCCTACGAGCACTCGCTCGTTTCTCCCCGCGATCTCCGTCGTCTCAATGCCGCCTTCTTCACCATGAACGGCGTCATCGCCACGGTCTTTCTTGCCTTTGTCGCCGCAGATCTCTGGTTCAGGAGTCGTTTTCTATGACATCCTCATCATTCCCTGAGGAAATACCGATCGAGCTATGGTATGGTGCCAGAAAGTACTCTCCGCAAGACGCATCTGAATTACCCGCACCACAACCGGCAATCGGAGAACCAGGGCACGATATGAGAATCGCGATCCAGGGGGAACCCGGCTCATTCAGTCACGAAGCGGCGATGAAGCTCGTCACCGGCTCGACGATTGTTCCCTGCTCCCTCTCCGCCGATGCATTTTCCGCGCTCGTCAATGGCTCAGTCGATGCTGCGGTCATACCTATTGAAAACTCGCTCGCCGGCTCAGTCTCCGAACATTTCGACCTGCTTCTCACTCACGATGTGACGGTCGAGCGCGAGACCCTCCTGCGCATTCGCCACAACCTCATCGCCATCTCCGGCGCCTCCATCGGCGAAATCGATCGCGTCTTTTCGCATCCCGTCGCCCTGGCGCAATGTCGCCGCTTCCTCGCCAACCACCCCCGCATGGAGTCGTTCGCCTTTTACGACACAGCCGGCAGCGTCAAGCAACTGGTCGAACTCCGCGACCGCCATGCGGCGGCCATCGCCAGCGAGGCGGCTGCCCACTACTACGGCGCGCAAATTCTCCAGGCCGGCATCGAAGACAACCCGGAAAACTTCACTCGCTTCTTCCTCGTCCGCCGCAGCAGGGACGCCGTCATCGATCCTGCTTCCAACAAGATCAGCTTCGCCTTCTCCGTCGAAAACCGCCCGGGATCACTCGTCGCCGCCCTTACCGACCTCTCCGCCCTCGGCACCAACCTCACTAAAATCGAGTCTCGCCCCGTGCACGGAAGGCCCTGGGAATATATCTTTTACGTGGATTGCCAGATCCATTCCTCCGAAGAGGGTTCGCAAGCTCTTGAAGCGTTGCAACGCAGTTGCGCCATGGTCAAGGAACTGGGCCGCTACGCCGAAGCAACCGGGGCTCCCTCATCGGCTTCGTAAGCCGCGTACTCCAACCTGCCCGGCAACTTGCGCTCCAATAAAAAGGACCAGCCTCAGCCGGTCCTTTTTACTCCGTATACGTTCGTTCTCTAGAAGTGATACGCCACGCCAAGCGTCGGAACGTAGATGTTGTACCACTTGTTGGTATTGAAGTTGTAGCCCGAAGTCGTAGAAGTCTCGCCAAAATTCGGCACCTTGGCTACATAGGAGCGATACTCCGCCCGTATATCGAAGCTGGGGCTGATCTCATATGCAATGCCGGCTCCGTACAGCACGCCCACCTCGGTCTGCTGTTTTGGGCCCAGAATCCCCAGCGAGCTGTTCACAATCGGCAGGAAGATCAAAGCGGCCGGTCCCGCTTCCACAAACGGGTTGTATTTCTTGTAGTTGAACATGTGCACATAAGCCCCCGAAACTTCCTGGGTGCGAACCGGAACCGCGATGCCCTTTGCGGTAATATTCGGGGCGTGAAACCGGATTGTGTTCTTGTACGTGATCCCGTAGTTGGCTTCGAGTGCGCTTGAAGGCGTCAGCATGAAGCGGTAGCTGGCCAGCGCGCCAAGCGCATAGTTCGAGTTCACTTGAACGTCGGTAGGGGCGGCAATAAACGGCTCGATAAGCCCAATTCCGCTGAGGCTGATGTCCTGGCGGCTTTCCTGAGCGCGGCCTGCGGCCACAGATACGGCCAGCAGGAATGCAACTAATGCGATCTTCTTCATTCGGTCCTGAACCTCACGACTGCGCAACCGTCCGGCTGGCAACGAGCTTGTCAATTCCGGCGCGCCGGTTCTAGTCCGGGCCCCGCTCTCAGCATTGTAAATGGCCGGGCCGGTCTGTGCCTCAAAGCCCAGCCCCGGCTCTTGCAAAGGCCTGCGGCGCCCAACACCTTACCAGAAAAGTTCTGAGACTATAGACGCGCCAGATCCCAAAGGGTATCCGGGCGCCAACCTGTTTTCGCCGTCCCATGCCTCACCCCATTCGCTCCACATGGAAATGAAACGGCGGTCCCTGCTCCCTGGCCAGCGTCCGCACCGTGCGCAAAAACGCCCTCGCTGCGTATGAGAGAGTCGCCTGCCGCCGGTGTACCAGCCGCAGCACCCTCCGCATCTCCAACTCTTCCACCTGCACCCTCACCAGTTCTCCGGTCTCCAGTTCCCTCACCACCGTCAGGTGCGGCACCAGCGCCACCCCGTTGCCCATCGCCACAAACCGCTTGATTGCCTCAATCGTCGGCAACTCGATCCCCATGTTCAAAGGCGTCCGATACTTCTGAAACGCCTCAATCACCTTCCTCCGCAACGGAGACGTCACATTGTGGGCAATAAAATCTTCCTCCCCGAGGTCAGTGATCGAAACCCGCGAAGCACCCGCAAGAGGATGATTGGGACCCACAATCAACGCCAGCCCGTCCTCATACACCGCGATGGTGCGGAAATGCGCCGGGTCGGGCCGGAACGAGATCACCCCCAGTTCAAACGTGCGCAGCGTCAGTTCCTCGGGAATCTTCGAAGCCAGCATCCGGTGCACCGTAACGTTCACCTGCGGAAACTCCCGCTTGAACCGGTCGATNNCGCCATCAGCCGCAGCGCATAATCCCGCAGCAGCACCCCGGCCGCCGTCAATGATCCATCCCGCGCCGCCCGGTCAAACAGCGTTTCCCCCACCGATGCTTCGAGTTTCCTGATCACCTGGCTCACCGCCGGCTGCGTCCTGTGCAGCCGCACCGCCGCCCGCGAGAAGCTGCGCTCCTCCGCCACCGCCAAAAACGTCTCCAGCTGATTCAGTTCCATAACAGTTGTCAGTTTTCAGTTGTCAGTTTTCAGTCGTCCACCGGCGAAGCCGACCCACGGGAGATGAAACACCGTCGGACGTTCTTTCTCCCGGAGGGAGAAGCGATAATAGCCCAGGACCCGGGGTCCCCGACGCGCGGTCTTTGCGTGTTGGGGTGGAGGATAAGCGCAGCGCAGTCCTGGGTCAGAGCCCAATATAAGTCTCCGTCCCGTAGACGGTGCGAAATCCGTCAAGATGTGTTTTTCAATGAAATCAAACATTTGCAACCTCGGCGAGGAGTAGCTTCTTCTCAGTCACCGGCGCGCAGCATCAAGTTTCAGTCCGGGTGCCCCAGAGCCCATGGCGGATCACGCGCGATTTCTGTCATTTCGCGCAACCCGCTTAGGCAGCGCCTGCAGCCGCTCGATCGTATCCGGATACCGCAAAACCAGTTCGACAAATGTCGCCGCCAGNNGCGGAGCGAAAAGAATGCGTTCTCAGCGTGACTTTCCGCTCGCGATGCTTCCCCATCGCGCCGACGCCTTCCATCAATTCCGCGAATACGTCTCGCTTCGCCGCCTTCTGCTTGCTCATTGCGTCTCCTTCCACTTGCGAGCGGCGCGCTCGGCTTCGAGCACCCTGCGCAGTTGTGCCTTTTCGTCCTTTGTGAGATCGGAAGCTTCGTCCTTGCCGTACAGCGTCAACAACCAAATCTCTTCATCCGAAAGAAAGCAGTAATAAATGATCCTCAGGCCGCCGCGCTTTCCTTTGCCTCGCCGCGAACTCTCTCCATCGAAGCTTCCGAATCCCGCCCGCGCCCGGAATCAGATCCCCTTCCTCCGGATTGGAGGCCAAAGCCTGCTGCAATTCCCTGAATCCCTCATCGTCGAGATAATCCTCCCGATACCTGCTGAAGGCCGGCGCTTCAACAAATTGCAGTACCTCCGGCCTGATTGGATCCTTCACAGCAATCATCCTTACTATACCCACTGTGGGTATACTTTGCAATCCATTCGTTATGGAAATTCGGGCAACTGGAATCTATCGTCACCGACGCCGGCCCACTCATCGTTGATCTCCCTTGGATCATAACAAATACTAATGGCCATCCCAAAAAGAATAACTTTGCCTTATATGCCCTTTCTGCGAGACACTTGTAAGGTTGCATCCAAGCTTTCCCCATGGCAGGCGTATCCATGACTTCGAATTGGCCTTCAAATCACGTTGCCTTTTTTGACACCACTCTGCGCGACGGCGAGCAGTCGCCCGGCTGCAGCATGACCACGCAGGAAAAGCTCACCATGGCCCATGCCCTTGAAGATCTGGGCGTGGACATCATCGAGGCCGGCTTCGCCATGGCCTCCGAGGGCGACTTCGCTGCCATCGCCACCATCACACAGGCCATCCGCAAGCCGCGCATCTGTTCCCTCGCCCGCGCCAAGAAGGAAGACATCGAGATGGCCGCCCGCGCCATTCAGTTTGCTGACCGCGCCCGCATCCATGTCTTCCTCGCCTCCAGCGATCTGCACCTTGAATACAAGCTCAAAATCAGCCGTCAGGAGGCTCTCGACCTCGCCGCGGAATCCGTCCGCCTTGCCTGCTCGCTGGTCGACGACGTCGAGTTCTCGCCGGAAGACGCAACCCGTTCCGATCGCGACTTCCTCGTCGAAATGGTACGCGTGGCTGTTGAGGCAGGCGCTACCACCATCAACATGCCTGACACCGTCGGCTACTCCACACCCGAGGATTACGGCCGCATGTTCGCCGAGGTCCGTGAGCGAATCCCGGCCATCGACGCGCAGGGCATCATCCTCTCTTCGCATTGTCACGACGACCTCGGCCTCGCCGTCGCCAACTCCCTCGCCGCTATCCAGAACGGCGCACGCCAGGTGGAGTGCACCATCAANNCTCTACGCCACCAGCCAGGTGCTCGGCCAGATCATCACCTTCCGTCCCTCGCCCAACAAGGCCATCGTCGGCGAAAACGCCTTTGCCCACGAGTCCGGAATTCACCAGCACGGCATGCTGGCCAACCCCCTCTGCTACGAAATCATGACCCCGGCCTTGGTTGGCGTCGCCAAAACCCACCTCGTGCTTGGCAAGCACTCCGGCCGCGCCGCGCTCAGGCACCGCCTCGAGCAGCTCGGCTTCGCCCTCACTCGCGACGAACTCCAACATACTTACTACCGCTTCGTCGCGCTCGCCGATCGCAAGAAAAACATCTACGACCAGGACCTGATCGGCATTCTGCCCGACCAAATTCGCGAACGGCGTCACGAACCCGTTTCCGAATTGGATTGAACCGCATCGAGCTAGCCATCCCAGGCAGCTAACTCTAACCGCACCCGCGCAGGCGGATGCTACGGATGACAAGAATGAAGACCCGCTACCTGCTGTACCCCGCACTTACAGGATTGGCCGCTGCCATGCTCATGCTGCTTGCGATTAATGCGTCAGGAACCAGTTATGACTGGCTGCCCGCTCACCTTTTTTTGCCCGGCCAGTTGCTCACCAATGCCCTGTTTCCGCACGCCGCCGAATCGCCCGTTTCACCGCTCAGTTTTTTTGTTGAGTTCGCCTTCAATTTCCTCTTCACCTGGATCATGCTCGCGTTCGCTGTCTTCTTTCTGGATAAACTGTGCGCAACCTTGTACGAACTGACAAAACTCTGATTCCCATCGGAAGAGCACACTCATGCATCTGAAAATCCTGGTCACCCCCGGCGACGGCATCGGTCCTGAAGTCACCTGCGAAGCGGTTGAAGTATTGACCGAGGTTTTGCGAGACACCGGCCACACATACAGCATCGGCCAACGTGCGATTGGCGGCATTGCAATCAAGGAATTCGGTACGCCCCTCCCCGACGAAACACTCGACGCTGCGCTCGCCTCCGACGCTGTTCTGCTCGGCGCCGTCGGCGGCAATGAGTTCAACTCGCTCCCGCCCAGCAAGCGCCCTGAAGCGGGTCTGCTCCAACTGCGCGCCGCGCTCGGTGGTTTTGCCAATCTGCGCCCCGCATTCGCCTTCAAAGAGCTCGCAGTCAACAGCCCGCTCCGCCCCGAGATCATCGCTGGCGCCGACATTCTTTTCGTGCGCGAACTGCTCGGCGGCCTCTACTTCGGCCAGCCCCGCGAGTGGAATAAGACCACTGGCGAAGCCTGGAACACCATGCGCTATACAAAGGATGAAGTAGTCCGCGTAGCCCGCATCGCCTTTCAACTCGCGACGAAGCGTCGCAACAAAGTCACCAGCGTCGACAAAGCCAACGTCCTTGAAGTCTCGCAACTCTGGCGCGCCACAGTCACTGAAATAGCCGCCGAATTCCCCGGCGTCACGCTCGAGCATCAGTACGTAGACGCCATGTCCATGCACCTCATGAATCAGCCGAAGAACTACGACGTGGTGCTCACTGAAAACCTCTTCGGCGATATCCTCTCCGACGAATCGGCCGTCATCACCGGCTCGCTCGGCATGTTGCCCTCCGCCACCATCGGCGGCAAAGTCAACCTCTATGAACCTGTCCACGGCTCCGCACCCGACATCGCCGGCAAAGGCCTTGCGAATCCGCTAGGCGCAATCCTCACCGGCGCATTGATCCTGCGCCACTCCGGCAGCCTCGAAGCCGAAGCCGCCGCCATTGAATCGGCAGTGCGCAANNCAGGGAGTTCAATGAGTTCTGATCCAAAAACGCTTTTCGAAAAAGTCTGGCAACAGCACGTAGTCGTCGAGCCGCAAGGCGAGCCTACGATTCTCTACGTCGATCTTCAATTGCTCCACGAGGTCACGTCGCCCCAGGCCTTTGAAGGCCTCCGTCTCGCTGGCCGCAAAGTCCGTCGCCCCGACCGCTGCATCGCCACGGTCGATCACAACGTTCCCACCACCGTTGAAGGACGCCTCCACATCCTCGACCAGATCGCCGCCACGCAAATCGACGC
>PMWR01000011.1 GCA_003166055.1 Acidobacteriaceae bacterium | reverse complement strand
GCGCCGATTGCGCCGCCGCTGAATTTGAGGATCGGCCACTCCTGCACGCTGACAAAGGTGTCGAATGTGCCGTTGATGTTTACATCCTGAGCGACGGGCTTGACGCTGATCGTTCCATCGCAGTTCCAATCGACGTTGGCGTCGATCGTCTTTACCAGATGTGGGGCCACTTTCGTAGGGGCGTCGCCGGTGCAGTACCAAAGCGTGCCAAAGTGGTCGAGCGTATAGCCGACTGTGGGCAGGTAAACCTTTGGGTCCGCCGCAACGCCGGAAACTTCGAGAAGAGAAAGCTCAGACAGTTTTGGAAGGGCAAACTCCGAGTAATCGAGACCGCCGCTCTTGCCGTCAATGATCATGCCATAGGTCTGGAAGTTGTAGTTCATCACGCTCAGATGGTTGGGCTTCCGATTAAATGGGTCCCGGCCGCCATGCTCCAGCCCCAGGTTGTGGCCGAGTTCGTGGTAAAGCGTGCCTTCCTGCTCCATCGAAGTCCCACCGGGTGTAGGCCAGGACCCCAGAGAGACAACGAGGTCGCTCGCTCCGGTAGTGACATCGGACCCATTGCGCGAAATGCCGCTGGTGCTGTTGCCGGTCCATAAGTCGTGAGCGAAGATGACATGGTGGAAAGCTATTGAGCGGCCAGTTGCATTGAATGCGGTCGAGAGCGAGTCGAATACCGTCCATCCAGTGGTGAAGACAGTGCCCGGGGTGTCCACCGTGTCCATCGGGGTTGTTTCCGTCAGCGCTGCGGCCTTTGATGCCGATCCCCAGAGCGCCCCCGTGACAGGGTTCATGATGCAGTCCGGACCGCAGTCGATGTGCAGGTTAATGCCTGGTTTGAGATCTGGATTCTTGACCGGGGCGGTGGCGAAGTTGGCCTGAAGGTTGGCCATTGCATCCAGCTTTGGCTTGTCCGAGTGCGACCCCGCAATTGCGGGGTCGTTGGCCATGTAGTCGATATGCAGAAAGATGTCTTTGTGCATTGGGTCGGCGCCCATGGACGGCAGATCGATGAACTGATCGGGCTTCCCTGGAACGTGGATGTAAACGCCGTTTGCCTCCCAATCGTCGCAGAGTCCGTCAGAGTCACTGTCGAGACATGCGCCGGGTGCGAGCCCAGTGCCGCTGACACCGATTTGTTGAGTGAAGGCTGGGTCCGAGGTCAGGATCTGAAGGTGGGCGCTATGGCCTCCTTCAGCCAATGGGTGGAACGTTGCATTGAATTGGCAAGTTGCACCCGATGCGAGCGGGCTCTGCGCCAGGCAGTTCATGTCGTGCACTTCAAAGGTGTCGGAATCGCTGCTGAGGATGTTGGTCACCCCAAGCGGCAACGTGCCGCCATTCGTAAGAGTGACTACCTGTGGATGCACGGTGGTAGTGCCGACAGTCTGATCGATGAAACCAATACTCGTGGGCGAAACGCTGGTCAGATAGCCGACCGATGTGCCGCTGAGCGTAACATCCTGGGCTGGAAAGCCGGGGGTTGAGAAAATCAGGAAGCCGGGAAATACTCCTGGGGTCGTGGCAGTAAATGTCGCGGTCACCGTGCAGGTTGCTTTTGACGCAAGCGTGGCGCCGCAGTTTGAGGTCTCCGCAAATCCAGTGCCCGTGATTTGAATACTCGAAATCGTCAGTGTAGACGAGCCAGCATTGGTAAGAGTGACCGATGCTGGACTGCTGGTGGCAGGAGGGGTCGCAACGAAGCTAAGCGTTCTGGGAAAGAGCTGCAACTGAGAAACACCGGTTACGATTACGGTCGCAGTGCCGGTGACCGGAGCAAAGTTCGCATCGCCCGGATAGCTGGCGGTGAGGGTGTAGGTCCCCGGAACGCTGACTCCGACGCTGATGTTTGCTCCGGCTGACTGGATCGCGGCCAGTGCCGGGGCAGTCCCTTCAGTGACGGCAGCAGAGCCTGGAAGCTGAGCAGTCAGTGTGATGTTTCCTGCGGGAACAGACTTGTCGACGGAGTTGAGCGCGATGCTGACGTTGAAAGGACTGGCAGTGGTGGGATTCGCTGCCGGAGTGAGGACCAGCGTGCTTGGGCTGCCCGCGACGACGATGGTTGCATTGGCGCTGGAGGCAAGGTAGTTGGTGTCGCCGGGGTAGGTGGCCGTGAAGACAAACGTTCCTGCGGAGGGGGGATTGAAGTTCAGGCCTGCGCCGTTGGCGGCAAACGCCATCGCGGCGTGAATTGGATCAAAAGTCAGCGCGCTTGTTGTTCCCTGAAGGACGGCCGTCACCGTGATGTTGCCAGTGGGGGCAACTGTCGAGCTGGACGTGAGAAGGACCGTGAAGAATGAGGTGGATTCTTTGGCTCCCGTCGCCGGGCCGGTGATGGAAAGCGTGGTCTTTTGCGGCGCAGGGCCTAGAGTGAAAGGATTTGACGTGCTTGGCTGATTGAGTGAGTCTCCGCTATAGCTCGCCTGCACGGATTTGGTTGTGCTGGCCAGCGTGATGTAGAAGCTGATTGGAGTCACCAGGCCGCCGGCCAGCGTGTGGGTTCCAATGGTGAGACCCGAGACAGCGTCGATGACAGTAATGGTTCCGGTGGGGGTGTAGTTCGTACCTGTCAGGGTTACGTATACGAGAGCCGAGGTGGCGCTGAATGCGTTCGCGGTCAAGGAAATCTGAGTGGGGAGTGGCGGCTCGGCGACGCTGACGTTGACCGGGCTGGAAACTGTGGGAGCAAAGAAGCTGTCGCCCGGGAAGGACGCAACCAGCGTGTACTGGCCTGCGCGAGTAAACGTGCCGTCAACGGAGGTTCCGCCGCGAGCGCCGATGGAGGGAACCATCGCAAAGGTGAACGGAGGGCCGGTGGGATTCTGCGGGAAAGCCGTGATGGTGATTTGGGTACTGCTGAGGCTGGTGTCACTGGTCTCGTAGAAATAGCCATACAGACCGATAGACGAGTCATCGCCGACCGTCGCCTGCACGAGTGAGCCGTTTAGATCGAGCAGGGCCTCGTGCGGTGCTCCGGCGGTCAGCGTGAGCGTGTCTATGTAACCAGACTGCGACGCAATGTACGTATCGCCCACCAGCCCATGTGCGGCCATTGCCGTGGGCTGAAAGCCCGGATCGCTCGGGAAGTTGGCGCCAGTGATCTGCGTAACGGTGTTGGTTGCGCCGGCGGTGATGCCAACTGAATAAACGGCACTGGGATCGGCAAGCAGGAGCTGGAGCGTTCCCGAGGCCGCGCTGAGTGCAAGCTGGGGATAGGCCGGGGGAATAATGGGAATCGCGGTGACGTCGGCCACAACGGTTTCTGACGGAGATGAGGGTGAGGTGGGGTCGTAGCTGACGACGTTGCGAAACACGTCGGTGGTGCTGGTTCCGCCGCCCACAACAGCATAAAGCAAGTGGTTGATGGGGTTGTACGCCGCGCCAAGCATGGCGTAGTAAGGCAGAGTGGCTGGAATCGTCGTGATGAAGGGAAGAGTGACCGAGGTTATTCCGGAAGGCTGAGCGGCAATCAGCGTATGAAGCTGGCCGAGGTCGATGATGCTGAAGGGCGTGGTGTCGAGCGGCGGCGCGCCGGCGTTCGCGGCGGTCAGGCCATCCTGATTGGCCAGCACCAGCAGGCCTCCGCCCAGGTTGTTTGGATTGTGAAGGATGAACGCTGCAACCGCCGGCAGGTTCCCTCCTCCAGGAGCGAGCACCTTCATCGCGGTTCCGGATGCGGGATTGTAGATCCAGAGATTCCCAGGGCTGCTGGGCGTCGAGAGTTCCGTGATAACCGTATCGCCCAGGCCATCGAAATCCGTGACGAGCGCAGTGTATTGCGCTCCCTGGTCGAGGCCCGCTTGTCCAAGAGGAAGCAACGCGCTACCGCTAAAGAAAAACCCCGAAGTATCAAACCCCGTCAGCTTGTCGGTTGTGTTGCCGCCATCCTGGGTTAGGACCATTAGCCGGTGATACCGGGGGTCGCCTGCGGCCGCCGCTACGGTGGCCGGATTGCCGGGAATGTCGACCTCGGGGGAGTATTTGCATCCGTTGTAATTGGGAGTTGAAATACCCACCACGCCGAAGTTGGAATTGGCGGAACTGGGGCCGATCTCGTACAGATATCCGTCGTAGGCGAGTGTGTGCGGTGTTGTCGTCTGTGCCGCCAGCCCTGGAGCCGCGGGGCAGGAGTATCCAAGATTCTGAACGTTCTCAGTCGCGAATTCGCTCACGGTGCGATCCTGATTCAGGACATAGACCTGCGAGTAAAACGCCGAGGGGACAAGAGCCACGGGCACAGCAGGATCCGCAAAGGTCGTCGTCTGCGCGGCAACATCCCCGGCTGAACCTGCCAGCAGAAGGAGACACAACATGGCGAGGATGATTGCCGACCGGTGGCGATGTGCGCGAATCCTGCTGCCGCCGGCATTGGGGCTGATCTTCGGTGGGATGGCGGAGTTGGCAGACGGATAAGCTGGGGCAGAGACGATTCGCATGGTGTGTCCTTTCAATGCTCGCCCCCACATTTGGGAGACGGATTCCAGCGCCTTGCTGAGAGTGGCCGGAATTGGGGAACACTGGTAACGCTGGAAACCGCCGGCTTTTTTCTCACCACCGGGTGAAAAGGACAGAAATTGCCTCCTTTTTGAGATAATCTTTGTAGGTTCAGGTGCGCCCATGAGCGACTCCAGCCACGGCCAGGGCAAGAAGATCTTGCTCGATTCGGTTCTTCCGCAGGTCTACGATGAACTCCATCGCCTGGCGGCGGCCTATATGCGCAATGAACGGGACGGCCACACCCTGCAGCCGACCGCTCTGGTCAGCGAAACCTACCTTCGCCTGATTGGACAGCACAGTGTGGACTTCTCAAATCGTGCTCACCTGCTTGGCGTGGCTGCGCAGATGATGCGGCGCATCCTGCGCACGCATGAGGAGAAGCGGCGCGCCAACAAGCGCGGAGGCGAGGTGACCATCCTTTGTCTATCGGACTCGCCGGAACCGGCCGGCACTGCGCCCGTCGCTTTTTCCGATGTGGACGAGGTGCTTGACCGCCTGGCGGCACTGGATGCGCGGCAGGCGCAGGTGGCGGAATTACGCATCTTCGGCGGCCTGACCTTGAAAGAGACTGCGGACTACCTGGACGTTTCCACGGCCACCGTTCATCGCGACTGGATTTCAGGACGTTTGTGGCTGGCTCGCGAGCTCAAGTCGTCAAAAAACTGAGGTGCTTCACCCTCAATGCCTGCCGGGTAGACCGGACCCGAGTAGCGCCTGCGCCTGCGCTTCCAGCCGGCTGGCTTCCGGCTGCGATGGATGTGCAGCCAGAATACGGGAAAAGCCGTCAGCGGCCTGCCGCGCGTATGTCGACCGCTGCTCTGGACCGGCCGAAGCCTTCGTCAACTGGGCCAGACCGAGATTCGCCTTTGCGATCAACATGGTCGCGCTCAGCACTTCGGGATGCTTCTTTTCAAAAGGGCTTGTGACCTGAATAACGCGCAGGTAGAGCCGCTTTCTTGTCACAGGGTCAAGCGTCTGTTCTTCGGCCAGGTCAAAGCTCGTGTAGGCCAACTCGCCCATGCTTGTGGCGTCATTCGGGTCGCCCCGATAGAGCTTTTCAAAAGTATTCAGAGCCTCATCCATCATGTGCTTTCCAGCGCTCAGCCGCCCGGTCCTCAAATTGATACGGGCCCGCTGGCCGAGCATGTCGGCGCGCTGCGAAATCTCCGATCGATTGCTGTCGCTGAGAGGTAGCGGAGGCGGCAGGGGAGGCGCCATCGCCTCCGCGGCCTTCACATCGTGGGTGTTCAGCAGAAAGTCCGCGAAACTGTACCGAATCACCAACTGCACCTGGCTTTCAACGAGGGTTCTGCTGGTATCTCCCTGCGACAGTTGGAGCGCTTGCTTGAATTGGTCGCGCGCATCTTCTTTCCGGCCCAATTGAAAGAACACCCCGGCGCGTGCGATCGCTTCCCTTTCCAGGTAGTCAGCCGGCGCTGTGCCATTTGGCGCCTTCCCTTGGAGGGAGTCTTTGTAGCTGAGGATCAAACGATGCATTTTGTCCAGCCAGGGCAATGCGGCCAATGGGTCCGCAAAGTTCCACTCGCCACCATTCCCGCCCCGGTTATTCGCCAAATCCCAGGCCACGGAAATCATGGTGGAGTATCGCGGCGACTTGGGACCCGCCGCAACAATCGGTTGACCTAATTCCCAAGACTCCTGCCCCAGTTGGTCCGCTCGCGCGATGTCCCCGTCATCGGTCGCCAGAAAACTCATCAGGAATGTGGTCCTCAGCAGAAACCCGCGTCGCGCCAGGTCTCCCGGATGCTTGTCAAAGAGTCCCTGCTGTATAGCGTGGGCGCGATTCATCGATTCCCAGGCTCCAACACGGTCATTCATGCTCGGAGTCGCTACGTCGGCCTGCACCTGCCCCACACGCAGGTAGCCGCTGGCGACGTCCTGCGCCAGTTCGTCGTCTCCCATCTTCTCCTGCGACATTGCGTTGAGATACTTCAGGGCATGTTTCAGGATGAAAACACGTACCGGTACGGTTCCGGGAACTTCTTCAAGCATCGGGTCGAGATCGAAGATGTAGCTGTGTGCCAATTCCCGCTCGTCCTGGAGGCGGCGCTCCGCAACCGCACTTGCCCGCCGTGCAAGTACGGCGGCACGCACCACTGCGGCAACGCTAAGGGCAATTACGATNNCAAGATGGCGCTTGACGTCTTCCGCAAAGGCGAAGACAGTGCCGTACCGGCGCTCCGGCTCCTTGCGCAAAGCCTTCATCAGGATCATGTCGAGATCGCCGCGCAAGGCCGTCGAAACTTCCGGCAGCGCAGCCTTGCTTGGCAGCAACGGCGCGGCCTCGCAGATGATCTTTGCCGCGCTGACAGCCGACACACCCTCAATCGAGTAAGGCAGCCGCCCCGTGAGCAGCCTGTAGAGCAGGGTAGCCAAGGAAAAAACGTCGCTTGCCACGCCCAGCGGAAGGCCTTCCGCCTGCTCCGGGCTGGCATAGCGCGGCGTCAGCAGCCGGAGAGTCGCCGCCGCTTGATTTGCGCCTGCCTGACCCTCTGCCAATACACGCGAGATGCCAAAATCGAGCAACCGCGGTTCGCCTGCCGCGGTAACCAGAATATTCGCGGGCTTCAGGTCCAGATGTAGCACCAGTTGCTGGTGCGCCGACTGAACAGCATCGGCCACCTTGAGAAAAAGCCTCAGTGTGGCGGCCGTGTCCAGCTTCTCTTCCTCACAGAACTGGTCGATCGGCCGCCCTTCAACATATTCAAGAACAAGAAAGGGCCGTCCTTCCGGTGTTACGCCGCCATCCAGCAGCCGGGCGATGCCGGGGTGCGAGAGGCGCGCCATAATCTGCCGCTCCTCTTCGAATCGTTCGACGAGACGGGGTGTGAAGATGCCTTCCTGCAGGATTTTGAGCGCGACGCGCTGCTGGTAAGCGCCGTCGGCTCGTTCGGCCAGGTACACCGCACCCATGCCTCCGCTCCCGATTTCCTCGATCAACCGGTAGTCGCCGAGCAGCCGTCCCGCGAGGCTGGGTTCTGTTTTAGCCGTTGTCAGGTTCGGCTGACGCGGCTCTGTCGAGAAGATCTCGCCGGCCTCGTGCTCGAACCCGAGCAGCTGCTCCGCTTCATCGCGGATCTCTTTGACGGGAGCCTGTGCGCTCAGATAGGCCGTACGTTCGCCCGGCGGCAAAGACATAGCCGCTTCTACCAGCGCGCGAACCCTCGCCCACATCTCCGGTGTCATCTCTTCCCATCCACGAGAAATCCCTTTTGACCTGATCAGAGCATGAAGAGGTATAGACCTTGCCCTGGAAGCATGGGGACTCGGCGAAGCTCCCAGATCCATGACGAGGAAAACGATCATACACTTCAGGGGATCTTTGCGCTGCTCACTGAAACGCAGGTGCCGGGATCACTGGCTGAGATCGCAGTTTGATGCGGAAAGGGTTCAAGCCACTGAAGATAGGGTCCAACAAGGGTCCAAAACTGGGTGAATTTGATTGGTTTTGTCCACCTTGGCATGAGCCAAAGGCGTTGAAATCAATGGGGCTTAGCTTTTTTCGGTTGGGCTCATAACCCAAGGCTCGAGCCGGCAGACTGTGGGTTCTATCAATTGTGCGAAACTCTTGCTTGAGAAACCGCACCATTAGGATGACATACTTCACCACGAGGCCGCCGCTTGTCTACCCTCGTCTACTTGATAGGGAAGAGCGATCCGCGGTTCCGGAAGTTAGTATCTTAGACCTCTGCTTCGTTCCTAAAATCAGGGTTCGATTAGGGTACTGAAGCTTCATTTTGGGTGTTTTTTGCGCGCTTTCTGAGCCATCAGTGCGCTTTAGAATCAATGGGTTACCATTTGTCATAGATCTGTCACGGCAGAGGTCGCAAGTTCGAGCCCCGTCATTCGCGCCATAAACCAAAGTGGAACCAATGGTTTATGGAAGTGACATTTGCTTTCATTTGGTCTTTGAGGGTGCCGAGGGGCGCTGAGCTGAGCCTCCTTCCAGCAGACCCCCGGAAGACCAGGTCTTGAGCAAGTCGCTTTTCTTCACGAACAGACTGCTGATAAATGTCCTGGGTGATCCGGCTGTGAGCATGCCGGAGAAGCTCCTGCGCCGTCTTGATGTCTACTCCCTTCTGACGCAGCATTGTTGCCAGTCCATGCCTGAATGAATGCCCGCCAATCTGCTTTTTAACCCCGATCCGAACCAGGGCCGGCACCCAGCTCCTACTCAAAACAGCGAGTGGTAGCTTTGGTTGCGGACCGATCTGAGTACATACTCATCGCGTAATGAAATCATCCCAGCCCTCGATCTCCTTGACATGTTGGGGTCCGCGTCAGGGCTGCGAAGACCCGCTCATCGCATAAAGCCGC
>PMWR01000336.1 GCA_003166055.1 Acidobacteriaceae bacterium | reverse complement strand
TGAGTCACCGTCTGTGTCGAGATGGAAGGGGTCCGCCCTGGTCGGCTGCGCGAATAGCCAGCATCTGGCCACCATGGCCTTGTTCAAGAAGGACCGTTTCGGTCACATTGACCGCGATCGTTACCTGTGCCGTTGTACTTCCGCTCACATTCTCCGCCGTGACGGTGTAGACGGTCGGCGTGGAAAACGCCTTCGGAGTGCCCGCGATGATTCCAGTAGACGGATCGAGTGTCAGGCCAACGGGAAGGGCGGGGGCGATGGAAAAGGCGCTGATCGTTCCGGTGACCGTCGACGTGTCTGGCGGCATCGCCGTGCCAAGGGTGTCGTTGACAACCGGACTCGCGTAGGCAAGATTGGACGGTATCGCAAGCACCACGATAATCGTCAAGGTCGCCGTGGTGGAACCGGCTGAGTTGGCGACCGTGACCACGTAGTTCGCCATAGGAGCGGCTGCCGTCGGTGTTCCAGACACAGTGCCCTTCGAGGGATCCAGTGCCAGCCCCGGTGGAAGCGTGGGGCTGACCGAAAATGTGAGACCGCTGCTGCCGCCGGATACTGCGCCGGGGTCCGGAGTAATCGGGATGCCAACTGTTGCTGACAAGGCTGACGTTTCGTAAGTAAGGCTGCTGGGAGGAGTGGCCAGAACAGGCGAAGGGGTGCTGGATTTTCCCATGGAGTTGCTGCCACAGCCCGCCAGAGAAAAAGCAGGCAAGAAAGTACCGGCGAGAATCGAAACCGGACTCGCACCAAAAAGACAGAACTTTGGCAGGCGGGTATTGTTGGTGTTGATTCGCTGCAATGCTTCCATTTTGGGGATCCCTTTTCGAATGAGCGATTGATCTTTGGCGGGCAGTACGACATGAGTATCCGCGCATGTCAGCGAAACTGTTGTCTCTGCAATGTCATTAGATTTTCTTGAGAGCTAATTGCCTGGAGGAATCACAGTGCAGAATGAGGACATCGTTTGAAAGCACGGGCGTATCGGAGCAGGTGGCTTCAATCGAAAACGACGTTGGTGGGCCTGGGAAACGATAGATTTTGCTCGTCAACAAGCTCAGTCGTGAGTGGCTAAACGGGAATCGAGGTTTGAGGTCAAACCGCAGATAGCAGACGAATGCGCGTTTCCAGGATGATCTGTGTGGAAACGCGCGTTAGAGAATTGTCGTGGTTCGTTTTGACGAACAGCCGCTGTTGCCTTGAGTTCTCCTCACTGAGATTGCCATGTAGTCTGGTTTTCATGAAAAGAATTCCTTACCAGTCAAATGAATTGGCGATAATGGCAGAGCATGGCGAGAAGGCAGACCCCAGAACAGATGATCCAGCGAGGCTTGAAATCCTCGCTAATTGGCATTGGCTTCAACTTCGTCCTCGCCCTGCTCAAGTGCACAGCCGGGTTCATTGGGCACTCGTTCGCCTTGATCGCAGACGGCATTGAGTCCGTGTCCGATGTCGTCAGTTCGAGTGTGGTCTACCTTGGCTTGCGCCTTTCCATCAAACCGCCTGATGAAGATCATCCTTATGGGCACGGAAAAGCCGAGCCAGTAGCCGCCATTATTGTGAGCCTTGCGCTGATCGTGGCCGCAATTGTGATCGGCGTCGAGAGCATCGTGCGCATTCAGACCCCTCATCCGCTGCCCGAGGCATATACGCTGTGGGTCCTGCTCGCTGTGGTCGGGATCAAGGCATTGCTGTCCCGCTACGTGTCCTCGGTCGGCGAAGGCATCAACAGCACCGCCGTTCGTAGCGACGCCTGGCATCACCTGAGCGATGCCATCACTTCGACCTTTGTGTTTGTCGGTATCACGGTTGCCCTGTGGACCAGAAACGCAGCGGCAGACGACTGGGCTGCGCTCTGTGCATCACCGGTCATCATGTTTAATGCGTGGCGGCAGCTTCGGGCCCCCTTCGCGGAACTACTCGACACTGCTCCAGCCCCCAAGTTGGAACTGGAGGTGCGCTCCGTCGCCTCAACTGTCGCGGGAGTCATCGGGCTCGAGAAATGCCACGTCCGCAAAGTCGGCTTCAGCTATTACGTTGACCTTCATATCGTCGTCGAAGGAACTCTGTCGGTGCGCCAGGGGCATAACATTGCACACGACGTGGAAGACGCAGTGCTGCAGCAGGTGCCACAGATCGCAGAAGTCTTAGTGCACGTTGAGCCAGAAGAGGAGCTTCTGACCCCTTCTCTCAAAAGATGACTATAGGCGGATTACGACTCTCCGCATTCAGGCAGAGCGGTTGACTCGGGCCGAACCTGGCCATTTTCGAGATCTGTTCTGTTGGCCAGTCAACCGCTGGAAACTGCGCCAGTGCGGCGGCAACGCCTCTATCCCACCCGGCGAAAATGGTTCAATGCGGCGCTTCCTGAGTTGTCTTTGGAGTCATGCGCAGGGCATCTCCCACATTGCGAGTCGAGGCGCCAAGAGCGTGTCGAATATTCCGGTAACTCTTCCGCAAGGCGTTGCCCGTCGAATTGCCCGCGGCAGAGAGGGCCTCGCCGGTTGAGCTGCTGGCCGTCGAGAGGGCATCTCCCGTCGAGTTGCCAGCCAACGCGACGGCTGCCGTGGTGTTTTGTCCGCTGCCGGCAATCGCCTTTTCCGTGCTCAGGCTTGTTGCAATTACACCCTGTGCGGGATGGCTTCCGGGATTGAACCAGGCAATATCGGTGTCAGGAAGTTGATTCAGGCGCGCTATTGGAGCACCAGGAAAGTTCGAGTTCGACATCTTGGCCGTGAGCGGCCATTCGCTGGAGGAGATGAAGATTGAGCCGTTCATGGGGTAGCTCGGTTCTCCCAGATTGATCAGTGCCGTGGTTCGAAGAGGGACCATATTTTCGCACCGGTCAGCACCGCAACCTCCGTGACACAGCGTTTCATTCAGGTATGAAGCGTGCTTGCCCGGCGAGATCCAAATTGTAGCTCCGTGATCCTCTGAATTGAGCGTTGCAGCGCGCGCGATCTGACTTACATCACAGACGGTATCTTCATGAGCTGCCGCATACCAGTAGACCGCTTTCCATGTTGCCGTGTTCAGGTGCTCATCCAAGGCGCGCACAAGAACCGCGACATGTTCCGTATCGAGCGGATGCCCATGACTCCCGCAATCCTTTCGCCACAAATGGTAATAGTGGATTTCCGCAGTCGTGAAACGATCGGTCGGATCTTTTGCGGGGAACACCTGCCCGTAGATTGTGCCGTTGTCAGCCCGGACCTCTGGCTTCTGCACTCCGGGCTCAAATTCGGCCGGACTGATTGAGCAATCATGCTCTCCCACCATGAACTTCGGCACGAATTGGTTGAGCAGCCGCTGTTCCAATGCGTCGCTCAGCCCGTCGTGGTCGGAATCGGTGTCAAACTGCGGTTCATTTTTCGGCTGCTGGGCCCCGAGAGGCACCATTACCAAGAGCAGGCCAGCAGCCCCAAAGCACAGCATCTTCTTGCCAAGAGGTCGAATCGTCATGTGGGCCCCTCCCTACCAACTACTCTAAGCTGCAGATTTGGTCGAAGCATTTCAGTATCGACAAACGTTAGGTCCCTATCGGGACTGTCCCGGCGCGACGAAGGTGTCCTGTGGCAGGATGTTTTGCCGGGACAGTTTCGATAGGGT
>PMWR01000351.1 GCA_003166055.1 Acidobacteriaceae bacterium | reverse complement strand
ATCTTCATCAACTTCGAGGAGGAAATCGAAGCCGAGGCACGTGGCGAAGAGGGCCGCACGCTGCTGCGCAACGACAACCTCAATCGCAGCGTGGAAGAACTCGAGCTTTCGGTTCGCAGCTACAACTGCCTGAAGAACGCCAACATTCAGTCGATTGGCGAGTTGGTTCAGAAGACCGAAGCCGAGATGCTCAAGACCAAGAACTTTGGCCGCAAGAGCCTGAACGAGATCAAGGAAATTCTCGCGCAGATGGGCCTGTCGCTGGGCATGAAGATCGACGAACACGGCAATGCAGTTCCCGGGCCCACGAGCATTCCGCCCGCCACTGCACTGGCCGCCAGCTACAACCACTACGACGACGAGGACGAGCCTTTGGATTCGGTGGAGATTCAGTTGCCCACCGAGACGGAAAATTTCTAAAGACAGTGATTAGTGGTTAGTGGTCAGCGATTAGTCAGAGGCGCAGGAAGCCAGCCGCGCCTCACACGACAACTAACCACTAGCGACTAAACACTGAACACTGTTATCGAAAGAGAGTTTCACTATGCGCCATCGCAATGCAGGATTCAAGCTCGGACGCAATACCAGCCATCGCCGCGCGCTGCTGCGCAACCTGGTTACGTCCGTCCTCATCGAAGACCGGGTTCAGACTACCGTGGCCAAGGCCAAGGCGGTCCGTCCGCTGATTGAAAAGATGATCACCCTGGGCAAGAAGGGCGATCTTCATTCGCGCCGTCAGGCCCTTTCCTTTCTCATGACCGACGCATCGGTTGCCCGCCTGTTCGAAGTCGTGGCGCCTCGCTACGGCGATCGCCAGGGCGGCTACCTGCGCATCGTTCGCGCCGGCTTCCGCCAGGGTGACGGCGGCGAGAAGGCATTCATTGAACTGCTGGGCGCGGAGAAGCAACTGGACGCCAAGCGGCAGAAGCGCGGCGAAGTGAAAGCGAAGAAGCGCGCAGAGCTGGAAAAGCAACTGGAAGAGCAGAAGGCAGAAGACAGCAAGGAAGACGCCGCGTAAGGCGGATTCTTTTTGAACGGCTGAAACCTTCATTTAGAAGATCACATGGGCGCATCTCCTCGCGGGATGCGCCCATGCCTTTTGCTTCCGAATACCTGCAGCTTTACCGCCGGGCTGAGCGTTAAAGCTCACTGTGATGCAAGAATTGAGCGTACTCTAATACTAGTTACTATAGGAACCACAAAATGGTTACCTATTTTGTTGTAGGAACGCATCCAGTTTTCTGCGCAAGTCGGTGATCGGAAGATCAGGCGGCGATTCGGAGATCTGTTCTTGTGGTGAACAGAACAGAGGTTGACCATGGTGAGAATCCTGCGAAGCGAAAGCGGGCAAGCTACTGTATTCATGACACTTTTCATGGGTCTGGCTATGGTGGGATTCATGGCCATCGCGGTGGACATTGGGTATTTGTTTCACGAGAAGAGAATGGCGCAGGCGGCTGCCGACGCGGCTGCCGTCGCTGCCGCGGAGGAAGAGAGCTACGCTGGCGATTCCGGAAATGCGCAGGCGGCGGCCAATGCGGCTGCCAAACAGAACGGCTTCGATACCACCCTGGCGACAAATCCTGCTGTGGTTACGATTACCACGTCCAGTTCCGGGACATATTCGAATAGTGGGTCGGCTACTGTGCCCAGTTCCTGGGTTCAAGCGGTTGTTTCTCGCCCGATTCCTACTTTTTTTCTGGCTGCTTTCCAACACGGGATGCGCACACTGACGGTCTCGGCGACGGCTACGGCGGGAGGTGGACAATCCAGCCCTACGTGCGTCTGCCTGGAGGGTGCAACGGGTCAGACGCTGAATATGAGCAACAACGCACAGTTCACAGGAAACAGTTGTGGAATGACGGTTGACTCAAGCAGCAGCAATGCGGTTGGAATTGTTGGAAGCGCGAGCGTCTGCGCGCAGTCACTTGGTACGGTTTCGTCGAACTGGGACAACTCGAACAACATAAACAACAACGGAAGCATCTGTTCAGCGACGAAGGTGGTTCAGGGAATTACCACCGCGTGCGCTCCGGCCATGCCGGCCGTACCTGTGGATGCAAGTTGTTCCGCCGATCCAATCACTCTGGTATCGGGAGGAGGAACGAGATACACTGCGGGGCCCAATTCGACCTATGGAACAACTCAGGGCGGAAATACGGTGTGTTATACGGGGTTGACGGTAAACGGAAACGGCGACACGGTCACGCTTAATCCTGGGATCTACGTCATCAGCGGCGGTTCATTGCACTTTGAGAGCGGGACTAATGGTGGAGGCAACGGAGTTGTCTTTTACCTGACCAACGGCGCGAATCTGGTGATTGATAACGGAGCAAATGTGAATCTTGTGGCCGGGGGCAACGCGGAGGCTGGGGGTGGGACTGCACCGACCACCGGCATCTACAACAACATTCTGATTTATCAAGACCCCGGCGGCAGCCCTTCGACCGACAGTGGCGACAACCAGGCTATCTCGATCCAGGGAGGGGCCTCGGCATACTTTAATGGCGCTATTTTTGCCCCCCTGGCCGCTCTGACGCTGGGTAACGGGAGCGGGTCGATGGTGGATGCGGATATCGTCGCGCAATCGATGACGATGAATGGCGGTGGAACCCTGACAAGTACCGCGAACTCGAATCTGGGGACTTTGAATATCTCAGTCGCGAAGGTGACGCAGTGAGAAAAGTGAATCGTCTGCAACAAATCGTGTCCTGTTTTCAGAGCGTGCGGACGGGCCTTTTGGAGCGTTTCAGGGGCTTGCGGGGCGATACGGGAAGTGCGCTGGTGGAAATGTCTCTGATGCTGGCGATTTTCGGCACGCCGCTGCTGTTGGGAACCGTGGAGACCGCGACATGGGTCTACGGTTCCATCGAGGTTTCCAATGCCGCTCACACCGGAGCCATGTACGGGATGACGAGTTCCACGATTGCAAACGACTCGGCTGGAATTATCGCTGCCGCACAGTCAGATGCGTCGGATTTTGGCACTAATCTCACTGTGACCCCGACGGTGTATTATGCGTGCTCCGCAGCGCTTGGTGGCACGCAGTATTCGACTCAGTCGGCTGCGACTTCTGCCTGTACAGGGGCCGGAGATCATCCTCTGGAATTTGTTCAGGTGATTGCCACGGCGCCCGTGACTCCTCCGATCCATATTCCCGGACTTCCGAAGACGTTCATTCTGAGCGGAACTTCCGTCATGGAGGTCGAGGAATAGCGATGACAACTCAAAGGGTTTTTCGGTGGAATGGGTTTTGGAAAGCGAGAGGATTCGCTCGGTTTCTGCAAGCTCGATTTCACAGAGAACGTCCGATCTGCTTGAAGGACGTGCGCACTGGGAATCTGGCGCGCGGTGGACGCGGAGAGACGATGGTCGCTTTTGCCGTGACCCTCCCGATTCTCCTCAGCTTTCTCTTCGGACTGATGCAAGTGTGCCTGGCTTTTTACACTTATGAATGGATTTCAGAGGCTGCACGCGAAGGAACGCGGTATGCGATGGTTCACGGGTCAACTTGCGAATCATCCGTCGGCATCTCCTGTACGGCCACGGGGACAACAGGCGCAGGATCGTTCCCGAGCGTCGACAGTTATGTTTCTCATATTGGATTGCCGAACCTCGGCGGCGGGACGATGAATGTAGTTACAACTTACCCCGATGGCGACGAGGTTGCGCCTCATCGTGTCGCGGTTAGCGTAACTTATACATTTCCGTACAAGATTCCATTCGTCTCATCCGGGCCGATTTCGTTTTCAAGCAGGTCCGAGATGAGCATTCTGCAGTAGTGCTTCTACAGCCTATGCGACTCTTGCTAGCTGCTTGGGCCTGAAAATGCGCATGTAGATGTAGACGATCAGCTGCAGAACAATCGCTCCGGTGCAGTCGAGGAGGACATCCCACGCGGAGCTGGTGCGATTGGGAAGATACGACTGGTGCCACTCATCGCAACTGGCGATCAGTGCGGTGCCAAGGAGAGCGAGCATCGCGTCGGTGAGAAAGCGGGAATGGGTGAGCGTGAACCACCAGGCGCGCAGCCAAGCGAGCCCGATGAAGCCATAGCCGACAAAGTGACCGGACTTGCGAACGTAGTGATGAATGATCTCCCAGCGGGCGTCGCGGATGTGGCCGAAGACTGCCTCAAAGAGTCTACGCAGTGGGCCGCTGGTGTGATCGGCCCCAAACATTTCTGTTGACTCCAGCATAATGACGCCGATGCCGAAGGCAACAGGAGACCAGATGTATATCCAATAAAGCAGGCCGCTCTTTTTATTCAACACGGTAGTTGGGCGCCTCCCGGGTGATGATCACGTCGTGGACGTGACTCTCGCGCAGGCCTGCGCCGGAGATGCGCACAAACTGTGCCTTCTCCTGCAATTCCTGAATGGTTCCACAGCCAACGTAGCCCATGCCGGAGCGCAGGCCTCCGACAAGTTGAAAAACCATCGACTCCAGCGGTCCGCGGTAGGGCACACGGCCCTCGATGCCTTCAGGGACGAACTTGGCGAGCCGGTTTTGGCTGGCGCGCTCGCGCTGCACCACGCCCTCGGTTCCCATTTCGGTGCTGGCCAGATCGTCGGTTGACTGGAAGTAGCGCTCGCCTGAGCCCTGACTCATGGC
>PMWR01000204.1 GCA_003166055.1 Acidobacteriaceae bacterium | reverse complement strand
TCTATGAAAACAAAGCACTTAGTTGTTTCTCTCTTTTGCATCCGAAGAAAACAAAGAAGTTACAAACACCCATACGTCGGAGAAACCGCCATTTTGCACCATTCCTGGGGCTAATTCGAAGGTGCTCCATCCATCGGACGTTCTTGCCGGACGTTCTTGCCCGGCGGGCGGAAGACCACAAAGGCCAACCGTCAGCTTTCGGGCATTCGATGCTGTCCGGCAAGCCGTCCTTCGGAGCGTCTCGCCTGCAATCGCGGGTGAACGTTCCCCAATCCCACGCGCTTTACGCGGGCGCCTGCGCCTTGGGCCAGTAGCGGAAGCCGCGGAACGTGGCCGCGCCGGAGCCGCATGCATACACGGCTGGGCGCACATCCAGGAACCCGCCCAGAACATTGTGCTGCATTCCTGAGATTTCGGCGGACTCCTGCGTCTTTCGCCACGGCTGACCGGGCAGACGGTAATAGAAGTCAATCTCCTGGCGGTCGTTCACTACGCGGAAAGTGGCCCGCGTAGCACCCTTTCCCTGACGGCTGGGGACGTACCCATTCGCGAGTCGTACGCCGATGCCCTCAGGCGAGAGCAGAATCCCCGTGGCGTGCCCAGGGTCGTAGAACAGCATCAGGCCCGATTCGCATCCTGGGGCAGTCTCGATGTCCACTTCAACGGTGTAGGAATGTCCACCCACCGGCGTGGTCAGGGCGGCTGTGTCGGCCAGGGACTGACCGCGGGCCTGAAGGGTCAGCGCGCTGTTGCCCGTGGTAAAGCGCGTTGAGTTGAATTCGTGCCAGAAACCCCATTGCAGCCCGAGGTCGAGGCCCGTGAAGTCGTCCGAAGGGTCCAAGAGGGGTTCCTGCACTGCGTCTGGCACGGGCATCGGGATCGCCGAGTCGGCGGAAATCTCCGGAGAAACCCGAAACCAGCCGTCCGGCGTCCACTCAATCGGCAGCAGCAGAAGCTGCCTGCCCAGCGTCCGATAGCCGTTCTCGTAGGAGTGGACCGTCATGAACCACTTGCCCTGCGGCGTATCCACCAGCCTCCCGTGGCCCAGTGACAGCCATCGGTCGTCCCTTGAGCGGGTGTGAACCACGGGGTTATACGGGGAAAACTCCCAGGGACCTTCGGCGTGGCGGCTGCGTGCGCTGATGACGGAGTGGCTGGTGGCCGGTCCGGCGGTCCCGCCTTCCGCCACATTCAGATAAAACCAGCCGTTGTGCTCCAGCAGCTTTGGGCCCTCCAGGCAGATACACTCAATGCGCGTCGTGGCCGGCACAGGCCACGGCTCCAGAACCGTCCGTGGAGGTCGCTTCACTGACAGCCCATCCGCGTTCAGTTCTGCCATCTGGCCGCCGGCCATGTAGAGGAACCGGCGTCCATCCTCGGCGATGTGTGCGGGGTCAATCGCATTGATCTCCAAATCCACCGGCTCGCTCCACGGTCCAAGAGGGTGGTCGGCATGGACTACCCGCAGCCGGTTGTCGGCGGGAAAATAAATGTAGAAATGCCCCTCGTACTCGCAGAGGTAAGGCGCGTAGACGTTTCCGTAGTAGCGTTGCAATGCCGCCGCAACCGGACGCCAGTTCACAAGATCGCGTGAGTGCCAGATGATGAGCCCTGGAGCGTAATCGAAGCTTGAATGAGTCAGGTAGAAGTCTTCGCCAACGCGGATCGGGCTGGCATCGGGGTGGTCGCCCCCAAGAATGGGATTGCGATAAGCAGCGCCCTGCTCAGCCAGAGACAATCGACTGCTGGACGAGATCGCCAGCGCGGTCGAGGCAGCGGCGGTGTTCCAAACAAAGCGACGTCGGGTGATCATATAGGTGTCAGTTTACTCCTGTCGATTCCTACTCTCAGATCGCATGAAGAGACTTCTGAATAAGTCGCTGTTTTTGAAAGGGCACGACTTCAGTTGTGCCCAAAAAAGAGCGGAATGGGTGCCGGCTTTAGCCGCTGAGGGAATGCCGGCCCCACAACCGACCTTATTCAGAGGTTCCTTAGAGATTCAGGGTCGAAGATGCGTTCTGCTGCGATTGAGACACGCCGAGGCGTCAAGAAGACAGATCTATGCAGGTTTTTTTACAAATTCATCACGAGTTACTTATGCTCTTCACGGGTTACTTATGGATTTGTTGAAAACACACATAGGTTCCTTATGGCATCGGTCTTAATTTCAAAAGGAAATCTCAAGTTCAGCTTCACATTTAGGACCACTGCTTCACATCGATAAGATGCTGTTTTACCGCGGGAGCAGCTCACGCGCATTTGGGCCGGCAAGCAGGTCCAGACTCTTCGCTCTTCCCGTAGCCGCGACACAATCATGACTCGACAAGCATGCCTGCGAGCAGCAGAGGAGATCCTCGTCTCTGACTGGCTTGTTTCCCCAGGATGTCATTCATAACCCGATTCAAAATTCTTAGTGAAAGTGAGAGGCCGAATGAGAAAAAACTTCAGCAAAGCAGTTCCCGCTGCGGCGCTTCTGTGTCTGGGACTGACGTCGTTGACCCTGGAGGCGCAGCAGACTGCGACAACCGAAACCCGGGTAACCACCGCACGTGTTGAGTTTCTCGAAGTGGCGGGACCGGAAAGCAGTCCGGTCGCCCCAGCCAATGCAACAGCGGCTCCCGCCGCAGCCACTCCCGCTGCTTCAACTACAGCCACAACCACCACCGCGCCGGCTTCCGTCGCAACACCGCTATCCACCGACCTGGTCCTCAAAGAGCTCGCGGAGATGAAGGCGCGAATTGCGCAATTGGAGACTGAGCTCAAGGCGCGCAGCGGTGCGGACGCCGCCGCGGACGCGGAGAAAGACGCCAAAGCGCTGCGGTCGGCCGAAGGCGGCGATGCCCCCATCGGCACGGGCCAGGCCACGGCGGCGCCGGCGGCGGCCGCGGCTCCCGCTCCCCCGGAGATCGCCGCGGAGATCACCACCAAATCCGCTCCCTGGGCCTTCGCGGACTGGACATGGACGAACGATGGCGGCCACAACGCCGACAGTCCGATGAGCACCAAGTACTTCACGCCGGAGATTCGTTTCGACGCCAACTACATTCTCGATTACAACCATCCCGAGGACGATACGATGGTCGGATCGACCGAGATGTACCGGGCAGAAGAATTCCAGCTTGAGCAAGCCAGTTTCGGCGGCGACATTCGCATCCAGAACACGCGCGGCCGCATTTTAACCATGAACGGCTTGTTCTCCCAGGCAACGGTGCGAAACGACGCCAGCTACAACCGCGGCCAGTGGGATCTGAAGGACGCCTACAAGTACTTCTCTGAAGCCTGGGGCGGCTATCACTGGGATGTGGGTCACGGCCTCAACGTGGATGCCGGCATCTTCGTCTCATACGTCGGCCTGTTCAGCTACTACAACTTCGACAACTGGGCCTATCAGCCTTCGTATGTGTCGTCGAATACGCCGTGGTTCTTCAACGGTCTGCGCATTCAATACTTCGTGACCGACAAGCTGAAGATTGAGCCGTGGATCATCAACGGCTGGCAGTCGTATGGCCGGTACAACGGCCACGGTGGCCTCGGCGGCCAGATCATGTGGCGTCCGAATCCAAAGTTCGACTTCAACTTCAATGACTATGGACTGGGCGAAGACGATGCCGGCTTCCCCGGACGCTCGCGCGTTCACGCCGACTACAGCGGTCAATGGAAGATCTGGGATAATCCAAAGGCCAAGGGCTTCGACAAGCTCGCCATGACGATCACCGGTGATGCAGGCTGCGAATACGGCGGAGGCCCCGCCAGCTATGCTGTGACCGGCCAGACATCGCGCAGTTCATCGGGCGCCTCTCCCATGATGGGAACGCAATCCACTTACAACGGAGGTGTAAATTGCCACAGCAGTGCAAATGGAAAGCCCAAGCAAATGTTCATCGGTTGGATGGCTTATATGCGCGGCTGGTGGGATCATGATCGTCATGCCATCACTCTTGGCGGCGGGCAGATGAACAACCCCGGCCGTTACCTCACTTTGCTCCCCGCCATCAACGGCGCAACGGCTACCACCGGCACGCCATACTTTACTGAGAACGCGGGCGACTCAGCGCAGGCACATGATATGACCTTTACCTACGACTACATGCCGTCTCAGTTCATCACGTTCCGGCTTGAAGAAGCTTACCGATACTCCGCTGTTCCTTATTGGAGTGGCCGCAGGGGCGTTACCCCTCCCGGAGGTAACAACGGCAATCCGGCGGACTACCAGTGCGCAGCCGGCGGAGACTCCGGCTACGGATACGTCTATACCAACAGCAATACCGGCGTCGGCGTCCCTGGACTGCCTCTGGCGATTGCAAACTGCCAGATGCAGAACCTGTCAAACGGCTTCATAACACCCGGCGACACAAGAGCACTTTGGTGGCCCGACCTGCGCACCAACCAAACCACAACTTTGGGATCCATCATGGTTCGGTTCTAGACATGGTCCGGTTCTAAACCGGCTTCCAACCTACCGCTCAACCCTCGGGATCTGCCTTCAAGGCAGGTCCCGTCGCTTTTGCCCGTCTCCCTGTGAAACCGGCTCCGGATCAGCCATTTAAACTGGAATCGACTCGCTTATACGTGATGACCCTCCGGTTTGGCATGATTCGCCGCTTTCGTTTCAATCTGCCGCAGCGCATTGCCGCGGTGTTGCTGGCTCTTTTTCTCATCCAGGGTCTTTGGCTCACGGGCCGCCAGACGCTCACCGATCGCGACTACCAATATGCGCGTTGCGGGCGCGAAATGTGGGAGCGTCCGTCGCCGCTGGCCGGCTACTTCACTTCCTGCGGCAATATTCACGATGGCGTACTCGCCTACCGCCTCGCCGGCCTCCCGCTGACTCTCAACGTTCTGGCGGAACGGGGCCTGGACCATTTTCGCAAGCCCGAGGATCGCGTCGTTCAGGAGGCCGAAGGCACGTACAGCGCCTCCAACCTCAGTACTTGGGAACTTCGCCACCAGCTTACGCACGTCCTGCTGCTCTTGAGGCTCCCGTTCCTGCTGGCGGGATGCGTCCTGGGCGCGGGCCTTTGGTGGGTCACCCGGCGTCTCTACGGTAACTTCGGCGGCTATACCGCGCTTGGTCTCTACTGCTTCTCTCCCGCGGTCATCAAAGCCTGCATCGCGCCCAGTCCTGAAATCCTTGCCGCCCTCGGCGTCTATGCGGGCGTTTACACCTGCATCGGCGTGGCCCATGCAATGCAGGGACCGCGCAGAAAATGGCGTCCCCGCATCGTCCTGCTCACAGTCGTCTTCGGCATCGCCGCCGCATCGCACATCGCGTCACTCCCACTGGTGGCCCTGCTTGGCCTGGTAGCCATGCTGTGGGTCGCCGAGGGACGCAGGAGCCAGATCCTTCCCATTGTCCTGGTTGCGGCGGCCGGCGCAATGGTGCTGGTATTCGCCTGTTATGGCTTCTCACCCGACGCTTTCAGCTACCTCTTCCGCTCCGCCTCGGGCATGCTCTGGGTCTCCATTGATCCCGTAAGACGCTTCTTCTCCGCAATGGGCAACGCCGGAATCACGGTGGCCGCCGCGGCAGCGCTTGTGCTTTATCTTGGTCTCCGGAAGGCGCGCTACTTCGGGAACACGTATCCGCTGTTGTGTGCGTTTGTCTTGTTTCCACTCATTTTGACTGGCGTTCCCGGCACTCCCTGGCTGTGGGCGCTGCCGTTCCTGCTGACCTTCATCGGCGGAGTCTTTGCCGACGCCTACGAAGGCCCGCGCGGACGGCTCGCCATAGCCGCCGGAGGAGCAATCCTCGTGCTGCAGGCCGTCTTCTGTGTGCTGAGCCTTCCTGGGCTTCTGTAGGGCGTTCCAGATCACAAAGTTAAGACGCCGTATACGTTATGATGGCCGGTCATGCAGCCGCTCCATGCCGCGATTACCCTGGGGAATGCTGGAAGAAAATCATGCACTTGACGACATTAGGCATTCCAAGACATAATCCTATTCAGTCGTCACTGGCAGAAAGGCGTGACCGGGAGCAGGGCCTAAAAGACAAGGAGAAAATTGGCATTGCTCCCTCGAAGAATAGGCGGCACTTCCGGAACGGAAGTGCAATGGGCAGTTGAGTTTCACGCCGAATTTGCGGTGGAAGTCCGGCAGTTGTCGCAATCAGTTCGTGAGAAGTTGAAGGCAGCGGCAATTATCCTGGGCGAGAATGGTCCGCTGCTCGGAAGACCGCTGGCAGACACACTCAAAGGTTCGCGCCACGCGAATATGAAGGAATTGCGTTTTGATGCGGATGGAGGCGCATGGCGTGTAGCGTACGCTTTCGATGCACAGCGCAAGGCCATCTTGCTCGTCGGCGGGGACAAGAGTGGAATCGGGAAGGAGCGCTTTTATCGCAACCTGTTGCGCGTTGCGGATGAGCGCTTCGATCAACATTTACAAAGTCTTCGTTTAAAGAGGCAGTCCAGATGACAGTTTCATTGGAAGAAATGCTTGCCGAAGAATCTGAGGAAAGTAGGGCCAGGATTCGTCTGCTTGCGGAAGAGATGCGGGTGGAACTGAACCTCCGCGAAGTCCGCCGCGCCCGCAAACTCACCCAGGCCCGCCTCTCCAAGAAGCTAAAAATTGGCCAGGAGGGTGTTTCCCGCATCGAGAAGCGCACCGACCTCTACCTCTCCACCCTCCGCAGCTATGTCGAAGGAGTTGGCGGTAAGCTATCGCTCATTGTCGAATTCCCCGATCGCGCTCCGGTGATTCTGACAGGTTTGGGAGAGAATGCCGATTACGACGAGGCTCCCAAGAGCCCCAAAAAGAAGGCCCGCGCCACCGCCAAATCCAAGCCAAAATCCCGCCGCGCCGCCTGAGCCTCACGAGGCTCCCGCCCGACCATCCGCAACCGTCCATAAGCCAAACCATAATAAGGACTTATTTCTCCGTAGTTGCCTTGCTGAAACGCCCTTTGAGCGCGTAAAATAGAACCAGCCCGCAAAGTCCGGCCCCGCTTTCACCGGAACCCTAATGCCGCCTTGTGGCGGGCAGCAAAAAACTATGGCAGACGATCAGAATCCCCAGCTTCCTCTTGAGAGCGGTACGCCGCCAAACAGCGGCACGAACCTCATCCCGATCAACATCGAAGAGGAGATGCGCCGCTCCTATCTTGACTACTCGATGAGCGTCATCATCGGGCGCGCCCTGCCCGATGCCCGCGACGGCCTCAAGCCCGTGCACCGCCGCGTGCTCTACACACTAAGCGAGATGGGTCTGGCCCACAACAAGAAATACGCCAAGTGCGCCAAAGTTGTCGGCCAGGCCATGGGTGTCTACCACCCCCACGGCGACTCGGCCATCTACGACACACTGGTCCGCATGGCGCAGCCGTTCTCTCTGCGCTATCCGCTGGTCGACGGCCAGGGTAACTTCGGCTCCGTCGACGGCGACCCGCCCGCGGCCATGCGTTACACCGAGTGCCGCATGGATCGCATCGCCGGCGAGCTTCTCGCCGACATCGACATGGAGACCGTCGACTTCACGCCCAACTACGACGAGTCCACCTTCGAGCCCACGGTGCTGCCCACGCGCATACCCAATCTCATCGTCAACGGTTCAAGCGGCATCGCGGTCGGCATGGCTACCAACATTCCCCCGCACAACCTGACCGAGATTCTCAACGCGGCTATCGAAATGGTGCAGAATCCCCGCGCCGGCCTCGCTGAAGTCCTCAAGCACGTGCAGGGCCCCGATTTCCCCACCGGCGGATTCCTCTACGGCAAGGCCGGCATTCCCCAGGCCTACAAGACAGGCCGCGGACGCTTCATGATGCGCGCCAAGGTGGCCACTGAAAACCTGACCAAGGAAAAACAGGCCATCATCGTCACGGAGATTCCGTACCAGGTCAACAAGTCCAAGCTCATTGAACGAATCGCCGAACTGGTCACCGAAAAGATCGTCGACGACATCAGCGACGTGCGCGATGAAAGCGATCGCGACGGCATGCGCATCGTCATCGAGCTCAAGCGCGGCGCCCAGCCTGAGAT
>PMWR01000434.1 GCA_003166055.1 Acidobacteriaceae bacterium | reverse complement strand
GCCACGGCCGGCAGCGCCAGCCAGAGCAGGGAGAGCGGAATTACCCGCGAAGTCCTCATCGTGCTCGACTGTATCATTTGAGGGTTAGACCGGGGTTGGGGAAATCCGTTACGCATGACCTTGTTTTTTTACAATTTGGCGCTGCTGGCGGCCTTGGTGGTCGGGTCGCCCTGGTGGCTCTGGCGGATGGCGACCACGCAAAAGTACCGCGAAGGCCTGCTTGAACGTTTGGGCACGGTCCGGGTTCGTTTGGACTCGAGCAAGCCGATTGTCTGGCTCCACGCCGTCTCAGTCGGCGAAGTGCTGGCCGTCAGCCGCCTGGTTGCGGAACTCGACCGGGCACTGCCTGGTTATCGAATCGTAGTTTCCACCACAACCCGCACTGGGCAAAGTCTGGCGCGTGCGCGATTCGGTCCCAACCGTGTCTTCTATTGCCCGCTTGACCTGCCCTGGGCCGTGCGCGCGTACCTGAACGCGCTGAAACCCTGTCTCTTCGTCCTGGCCGAAACCGAATTCTGGCCCAACCTCCTCAATGGCTGCTTCCGCCGCGGGATCCCCGTCGCAGTGGTTAACGCCCGCATCTCCGACCGCTCGTGGCCGCGCTACCGCCGGCTGCGCAGGTTCTGGCGGCCGCTTCTCAGCCAGCTCAGCGACGTGCTGGCCCAGAGCGAGTTGGATGCGGAGAGGCTGAAGGCGATCGGCTGTCTGCCGGAGCGCGTTACGGTGGCCGGAAATCTGAAATTCGATGTGCGCGGCGGAAACGGGACGGGCGCAACCGATCTGCTTAAGACCCAGGCAGAGGGCCTTCGTCTTGTGGTCGCCGGTAGCACGCTGGACGGTGAGGAAGAAGCACTGCTCCAGGCGTGGCCCACGGTCCTCGCAGTTGAGCCGGACCTTTTGCTGGTGATTGCACCGCGGCACCCAGAACGTTTTAACGATGTCGCCGCACTGCTTGAGAAGTCCCGCGCCGCATGGGTCAGGCGCTCAAGTTGGCCATCTCATTGGGCTGGCGCGCCTCGCCTCCTCGCGCCCGGCCAGATCGTCCTTCTCGACACCATTGGCGAACTGGCCTCGGTCTATTCGCTTGCCGCCGCGGCCTTTGTTGGCGGCAGCCTCATTCCCGCCGGCGGACACAATCCGCTGGAGCCGGCGCAGTTCGGCGTGCCCATCGTCATGGGTCCGCACTATGCCAACTTCCGCGCCATCACCGACGACCTGCTGGCGCATAACGCCATCCGCATCGCCGCCAAAGAAGACCTTGCCGAAGCGTTGATCGAATTGCTGCGCGACCGGCCCACCGCAGAAGCAATGGGGGCTCGTGGAAAGCAGGTCTTCGGCCAACAGGCAGGAGCAACCGCGCGGTGTGTTGAGGCGCTGCATAATCTGCTCGGCCAACGAGATCGCACTTCATGAAGCGACNNCTCTACGCAGCCGGTCAAGCCCTGCTCAATCTCCTCCTGGGCACAAGCTTGGAGCCGGTCGAACGCCTCCGCTGGCCCGTCATCAGCATTGGCAACCTCTCCACCGGCGGCGCGGGCAAAACGCCTCTCACCATCGCGCTAGCCAAAGCGCTGAGCGCACGCGGTATCCAAATCGACGTCCTCTCCCGCGGCTACGGCCGCCAAAACAGTTTCCCCACCCGCGTCCTCCCTGAGGGCAGCGCCGACGACTACGGCGATGAACCCCTGCTAATCGCCCGCGAAACCGGCGTCCCTGTTTACGTAGCCGCCAAACGCTACCAGGCCGGCGTGCTGGCCGAAGCAGATCGACCTGATTCAAACGCGCTGGCCGTCCATCTTCTCGACGACGGCTTTCAGCATCGCCGCCTTCATCGCGACGTCGATATTCTGCTGATCAATCGCGAGGACTGGGGCGACAGCCTGCTTCCGGCGGGCAATCTGCGCGAGCCACGAAGAGCCGCCCGCCGCGCCACAGTCATCGCCATCCCCGCCGACGATCCCGCACTCGCAGACGAGTTGCGATCCTGGGGCTGGCAAGGCCCCATCTGGCGTCTGAAACGCACTATGGAAGTCCCAGACGCGACCGGTCCCGTAGTCGCCTTCTGCGGCATCGCCCGCCCGGAGCAGTTCTTTGCCGGCCTCGAAACTGCAGGGATCCAGATCGCTCACCGGCTAGCGTTTCGTGATCATTTCCGTTATCGTACGGCTGACCTTAACGACCTTATCGACACCGCGACTTTACCTGGGCTTGGCGTATCCGCACTCATTACCACCGAAAAGGACCTCATCCGCCTTGGCAATCTAACCTCGACATTCCCAACTTCGATCGCTCTTCATACCGCCCGCCTCCGCATCGAGATTGAGAACGAGCCTGCCGCCATCGATTGGCTGCTTGGTCGTCTCAACCCCGCCCCGCCGCACCCGCCGCTGTGAGAAAATCGGTACTTGCGCACGCAGTCCAAGTTTCGCTTGCTTGTGGTCAGGCTGGGCGCCATGGGCGATATTCTGCACGCCCTCCCGGCGGTCACCGCGCTGCGCCTGGCCCATCCCTCATGGGTCATCGACTGGGTAGTCGAACCCCGTTGGCGCGCGCTCCTCACCGCTGAAGACACCCTGGGCCGCGTTACCTCCCAGCCGCTGGTGGACGCCGTTCACCTGGCCTCCACCAAGCAATGGCGCAACAGTGTGCTAAGCGCGCAAACCCTGCGTGAAATCAGAACTCTACGCCGCAACCTCCGCGCCGGCGGCTATGACGCCGTTCTCGATCTGCAGGGCGCCATCCGATCAGCCGTAGTGTGCCGGCTTGCTGGCTGCCGCCGCGTCATCGGCGAAGCCGCTCCGCGCGAGGGCATCGCGCGCTGGCTCTTCACCGAGCAGGTGATCACCCACGGCGCGCACGTCATCGACCAGGACGTAGAGCTTGCCTCGGCCATCGCCGGCGATGAGCTCGCACCCGCAACTCCACTGCTGCCGGTCGACCCCGAAGCCGAAGCCTGGGCCGACCAGATTCTGCCTCGCGGCCAAGGGCAGCCTGCCGTGCTCATCAACCCCGGCGCCGGGTGGGGCGCCAAGCGCTGGCCGGTCGAGCGCTACGCAGCCGTTGCTCAAGGACTCATCTCGCGCGGCTTCCGCGTTCTGGTCAACGCCGGTCCGGGCGAGGAACCCCTCGCTGACGCAATCGTCACCACGGCAGCTTCCGCCACGCCCATTACCTGCTCGCTCGGCCAGCTCATCGCACTCACCCGCCGCGTCGCCCTGGTCATTGCAGGCGACACCGGACCGCTCCACCTGGCCTGCGCTCTTACCCGCCCGGTCGTCGGCATCTACGGTCCCACCGATCCCAGCCGCAACGGGCCGTTCGGAACTAGATTCAAGGTGCTGCGCAGCCCGGAGAGCCGCCGCGACCACACCCGCCATGAGACCCCTGAAGCAGGCCTGCTCACCATCCAGCCCGAAGAGGTGCTCCAGGCAGCCGGCGAGCTGCTTGGCCTTGAGACCACCCCATGACCCAGCCAAATCAAAGCGATTGGATCTCCAGATGGCAACGAATCGCCCGCCGCATTCGCGTCCCGCTGGGCTTCATTACCGCTGCGCTTTATCTCTTTGCTCTCTGGCGGCGCGCCCCTCTGCCGGCAGCCGTCACCTGGAGCCTGGCCCTGGTGCTTCCCGGCCTGTGGCTCCGCGCCTACGCCGCCGGCTACGTGAAAAAGAACCGCGAACTCACCCAGACCGGCCCCTACGCCTACACCCGTAACCCGTTGTATCTGGGATCGATGCTGCTTGCGGCGGGGTTTGCGCTGGCGCTGCTCAGTTGGCCGGTGGCCCTGGTCCTGGCTATTGGGTTCATTGCAATTTATGTTCCCGTCATCGCCTCGGAAGAGCGCTTTCTGCGCGCCACGTTCCCCGATTTCGACGACTACTGCCGCCGCGTTCCCCGGCTGATTCCGCGCCTAATCCCCAAATCTCGTTCAAAAGACGAAAGCGCCAACGGCGCATTCTCCTTTGCCCTCTACCTCAGGCACCGCGAGTACAATGCTGCTATAGGGGCCGC
>PMWR01000209.1 GCA_003166055.1 Acidobacteriaceae bacterium | reverse complement strand
CAAATATTCAACAACTGGAGTCCATACCTCACCGAGCCAGGCAAGATTTGGATCGGCCTCGAATACTTCTGCTACGATACGGATCCCCTTTGGTCAATGCCTGACGACGAGCTCAAGAAGTTTGGCGCCATGGAGTTGGAAAAAATCGGGATTCTCATTGCTAAAGATGTAATCGACTCGCACGTGGTTCGCGTACCCAAAACCTATCCTGCATACTTTGGCACTTATAGCCGCTTTGCTGAGTTACGAGCCTTCACGGATGCTTATGAGAATCTTTTTCTTATTGGACGCAACGGTATGCATAAGTACAACAACCAGGACCACTCTATGCTTACCGCGATGCAGGCGGTTGAAAATGTCCTCAATGGAGTTGTGGACAAGGCCAATCTCTGGCAAATCAATTCCGACCAGGAGTACCACGAAGAGAAGACATCGGCAGAAGAATCCGAGGATGCAATTGATGTTTTAGTAAAAGAAATCATGGATTGATGATTCAAAACACGGAAGCCCACGATCACGCGACAACGGCGTGGAGTTGGACCTGCGCAGGGCTTTCTAAGGCGATCGAGGTGCTGGGAGAGTAATGATTCTCACCTCGTAGCCAACGAAGCGATTGAGCAGGACTGGCTCCCAGGAAGGTATTGCTTTTTTCCAATTGCCCTCGGGGTCGAAGATGTCGGCTTTGCCACTCACCATCACGTAACGACCGGCAGGAAGGTCTTCAGTCAGGCGGTCAATCGAGGCTTCATCCCAGCGCAGCGACACATGCAAGGGTGTAAGCTGCTTCCAATGCTCGGCGGGATGTCTCGCCGGCGCGAGAAGGAACATTGACTGTGGCTCATTGGCGTCGAAGCCGCCGTAATATGCCGCCTCTGACACATCTCCGTCCCACAGGATCGGCAACCCGGTCGCCTTCGCCGCGGCGAGCGCACTTCGCGGATCGTCTTTGCCGTAATTGTATGAAAAGAGCAAGCGAGCCGAAGATGTACCCCAAGCAAGCGCCAGAATGATACTCGCTACGGCTCTTGAGCGAGTCGAAAGCCGTTTCGCACAAAGAACCAGTGCTAAGGCCACGCAAAGTATGCCCACGACCCCCATTGCGTGACGACCGAGGAAACCGAAGTGGATGGCGCGCGCCATAATGAAAAGCGCCAGCAGCCCGATCAACCCAGCGAGCGACATTCCACGTGCTTCCCTGGCGTCGGCAGAGCCCTTCCAATACAGATAGACGAGCGCGGCGCAGGCCGCTACCCCGACGAGCAGCAATGGCGCATAGTCGATAAACATGGCAGGTGTTGGCCGCACTCGCAATTCATTACGCGGCGGGCCAAGCCCGGCAAAGCCCAGGAACTCATAAAAAAAGAAGCCGAAGTTCTTCCAGGTACTGGGAAGGTTTGTCGGTGTTTCCGTGAGCGCAGCGTGCGAGGCCTGCGGGATACCAGAGGCATACATGCGGACGTAGTACACGGCAAGGGCAAGGTAACCGGGTGCGACAAGGGCCACAGACGGCACCCATCTGCGCCATGTCGCTGCAAGCCGAGCACGCACTTCGCGGTGAAACAGGCTATAGAGTATCAGGACTAATGTGGTGAGCCCGCCCAATGTGTGCATTCCCAAAGCGCACAGAGCAAACAGTCCGCATAGAAATGCGGATTTGCGCGACTCAGACTCCAAATAGCAAAGGTAGGCCACGACCGCCGCTGTGCTCAGGCCCAGAATTGCGGCATAGGGCCGGCACTCATTTACGTAGTAAACCAGCATAGGAAACACAGAGAAGGGAACCGCGGCAAGCCACCAGCGCGGCCCACCCCTCTGCCGGCAGATTAAGGCGATGGCCCCGACAAACAGCGCCGCGAATGGGAGATTCATGGTACGCAATGCGCGCTCCGAATCTCCGGCAATCCGCACCCAGCCGAGCAGAAGCAGATGAAACAGTGGCATCTGTGGGACGGACGCTAGCCACTGATAATCTTTCAGGTCGACGATGCGGCCGTGATCCGCAAACCAACACGAACGCGCCTCATCGATCCAAAGACTCTGATTCGTGACGGAAAACATCGAGGGGACTAAGAGCAGAAGAACAAACAAACCAAATCGCAGGGAGTAGAAAGGTCTCTGAGACGTATGCGCCGTCGGCACGATTTTCTCGCTCCAGCTCGATGTAAGCCAAGTCAAATACTAGCATGTGCCTCGGTAAAATCCCGTCGATGTTCCAAGAGGGCCGGGGCAACCTGCCGCGGCAGGACCAAACATGCTGGCTCGATATCGGAGGCAAGTGCCTCAATGCCTCAGGGGCTAATGACTACCTCCTTCAACTTCTCGGCAATTCAGGATGCGCTGGTCCTGGCGAGTTCAAGAACTTAAAGTACTTGGTGAAAACGGGGTGTTTCCTGGCTAGAAGGCAAGCTTGTGATTTGGAAACCAGGTCAGCTGGACGGTGGACGTTGTCACGGTTTGCAGGCCCGGGAGGTAAATCGGCGCCTTCCAGCGCTCATAGGCAAATTTGCCGTTCATCTCGAAGTCCCTGCCAATGCGTTTGACCACCTGGAAGCTGATTTCGTTCAAGGTGGTTCCGCCGGGGATCAGGTTCGTCGAGCCGGGGCTGGTCTGGGTGGGGGATCCGGGGATGAAATCCTTGGTCGCCTTTTGATTGCGGACGCCAACCTGGAACCACTCATTGCCGGTCATGTGATAGGTAATCCAGGCTTGACCGCCTTTGTCTTGGCGCCCAATCCAGTCTCCAAAGAGATTTCCCTGGTTGGTATAGCCCTGTCTCTGAATGTTCTCCCAGTACATAAAGCGACCGTACTCCCTGGTTATCACCGTTGAACTTGGCGGGTCGGTGGTAGCAGCTTCGGCGCGGATGTCCAGCTTCGAAATTCCGGGGACGCGGGAGAGATAGAGGCCAGGGCGCATGGCTGCGCGCCGGGGAGCATCGATGGGAGACACATCGTCGTGCACTTCGGAGTCGGTATAGACTGTGAACCACTTTCGGAGGAAGGGGAGGCGGTAAGAGAAGTCGAAGGCGCCAAAACGGGCGCCCGGATCGTTACTGCCATATTTGTTAATCGAACCAACGCCGGCGGTGGTGCTGAAAAAGCTTCTGAGGAAGCTCTTGATGGTGATAGGTTCGTGTCTCCTGCCGCCCCAGATCACGGTGCGCTCAAAGCCAAATTCAAGGTTCTCGGTGGGACGGAAGCTGATTTTTTCAATGTGTACCCAAGGATCCCCGGCGCTGATCACGTTCGGGATACTTGTCGAAGGGTTGGCAAGATATGCAGGATTCGGCATATAGGTGTGCCCGCGGAGCGGTCCAACCAAAAAGTCGTAGCGGAACGGTCCGGTTGCCCGAGAAAGCAGTGGAATATGGAGCGGCTCGACGCGGTTGATGCGGAATGAGTAGATGTTTTGTGCGTTGTTGGAGTAGGCCATGGCGCCGCCGAGGCCCGGACCAAGCCAGTCGTCCTGCTTGCCGAAAGATATCTCGTGTTTGAGGACGCGGGTGGAGATATAAGCCTCGAGGAATCTTCCATCTGTTTTGGCAGCGACCGGTCCTATCGGGATGGTCGCCAGGCCGTCCAGGATAGCGGCCGGTGTATAAGGTGGTTGGCCGGCGATTGGGCTGGGCTCGGTCATTCCATCGACAGTGGCCATCGCCTGGGCGAGGATGGGGGAGTAACCGGCGGCCGAGGGCGCACCCTGAAACTCGCCGCGAACATAAAGAAGAAACCTGCCCGCGGAGGCGTAGCCACTCGCTCCCGAATAGTTATCAAAGCCGTTTTCGTACGGGCGTCCATAGTCATTGACGATGGTAGAGCCGAGGTGGTAGCTGTCCGTCAAGGGTGTGCCGCTGATGCCGCGCATAACCGAGTAGACGGACTCTACGCGGGAGTTACCTTGATGCACCAGGCAGGGGCCTTGTACGTCGTTGCGCAGCTCGTGCATCAAGGCCTCATAGATCGCCTGCGCTTCGTCCGCAGCTGGTCCAGCATTCGCATCCTCGATGCGCGCGCCGGCCTCTTCGAGCATATGCTCCACGCTGGAACGGGTCCACGGGCGCATATTCAGGAAAACCGTGTCAACGAAGCCAAGCGAGTAAAGCCGTAGCACCGTGGGATAGACCCAACTGTCAACTGGAATGTAGGGTGAATCCAATACGGAAGGCTCGCAAACCGGGGCTGGACGGCTGGGATCGCGGCCCAACTGGGCAGAGCCGTCGGGTGCTCCAGGCTGCTCGGCAAAGACTGGGCTGGCAGCGATGAGGACAAGCGATGCCAACATGACTGCAAAGTGGGAAACAGGAACAATTGCCCAATGTTTGCTGACACTCATCCCCTCATCCTATCACTGGGTTCTGGTCTGGCGGCGCGAGAAGGACGCCCCCAAGTGCTCCATCTTGACCCTCACAGCGCAATCTCCGCAAAGGCACATCTTGACCGGGGGAATGTCTTGGAAGCTTTTTCAAAAACGCACAAACGCTTCAAAATGAAGGCTTCTCAGGCAGGTCCAGCATGACGGCCTGCCCGGCGGAACCTGGCGTTCGCCTCAACCAGCAAAGCGGCCAGCGGAATGAGCCAAATAACCCTGGCCTGATAACGCGATTCGTTAACCGAGATGCCGCCGCAGATGGCGGCGTTAAGCACGACTCCCGCGGCAATCCAAAAGAATATGGCCTTGAAGGGCTGGTTCACGCTTCTTCCCGGCAAACGTCCGAACGTGGCAAGCACGAGATAGAGAACGGACCCAATCACAAACAGATAAACAAGCACGGACAGAGTTACGGCAGGCATGGAGCCGCGGTACGCCGCGCCGGCCTGGATTTGCCTGAGGGCCTTGATTGGAAAGGTCCGGTCCATGATGTCCTTTGTGGAGACGTTGTATCGGAAACTGGACAGTGTGAAGTCGAGGAACTGCGCTGCGGCATTGTGCAAGCTGGACTTAACGACCGCGACGGGTTCGTAGCGCAGCACCGCGAGCAGGAACCGGAACTGCTCCTGGCTCAGGGCGCGGCGCTTGTCATAGGAGGCCATCTCGTAAACCGACTTTTCCGGTTTGGTTCCAAAGAGGAAATCATACGAAGACATGGGGAATTCGCTCACATACTCGCAGAGATTAAAGCGGCTCTGCGGGCATGTGGCGCGCAAGTAGTCGGTTCCGGGGCCGTCCTCGATCAGGCGCGCTTCAATCAATGGAAACCGGAGCGGCTCCTGGCCGGACGCATGCGCGATGCCGTAAGTTGCTATCGACTGGCCGGCGAAGGAAGTTAGGGCCGCTAGAAGGATCACACAGAGACCGCGCGCATTTGCCCATGAACGCCGGAACAGATTTGCGACGACGGAGAGCGCGAGGAGCAAGACCGATATCAGGAAGCATGTGTCGTGGAATAACATGGTCGAGGCCAGCAGGAGAAACCAGAGCGCATACTCGGTTGGTTTCAATCGCCGGCCGACCGATAACAGCACCGCGCAGCAAAGGATGGCGATGCCGGCGAAGAGATCGGGCATGAGGTAACTTGCAAAAAAGGAAACATCCGAGACCAGGCACAATGCCACGCAGAGCCAGGCTAAAGCGGGCCAAACTTCTATCTCGAGCGCGCGAAGCGTGAGATAAAGGGCAAGCAGGACGGCGGCGGCCTGGATAACAATCGTTAGCCAGAATCCGCCCGCGATTGCGCCGATGTAGAGCACAAGGCCGTAGTAAAGCGAGCGGCCAAGCATGATGCCCTTCTTCTTGATTTCTTCCAGGCTCCGTGTATGCGCGACTCCAATGTTATGAAGACTTTTATCCGTGTTAGCAAGGCTCTTGCCGGTGGCTTGCGATGCTGAAGCTTCGGCAGATTGGCTATCTTCCGCCGTCCATTCGGTTCTGGTATGTGTGAACCGATTGAGCGCGGCATCTTCGCTGCGCATATAGGTTCTGGTGTCGACAAAGTAGAAAGGGCCGCGGTTCCACACGGCAGGCCAGAGGAGCGCAACGACTAAGCTTATCAGCACCGTCGCACGGAGCAAGGGTTGTCGCATGCGCACGTGAGCTCTCCCAGACCGCGTTGTCTTCCGCTCGCATTCGGCTGCAATCAGTGTCTTTTGCCGAACTCGATTCACGTAAATTGGAATTTCCTATTTCGGCAACGGTTCCCTAGAATCATATCGTTCATAAGGCAGATTGCAAGGCGAAAAGAATGATTGCCTCGAAGGAGCCGGCGTTTTGATCAGAGCCTATTAGCGAACATTCTCTGCTTTTTTGAAACTCCGCCGCATCTGCGGAACATGCTGCGATTCGGGAATTGCGCAGAAAATCCTCGCCGCTCCATTTTAGATATCGATCCCCACGGGGACCAGCCGGTACACTGCAATCCAGGAAGGCAAGTCCATGAGTTCCGACGCAAGGGTTATGAGCAGTCAGGCCGAGCAGACCATCCGCGCCATTTTTGAACATGCGGCCCGCATCAGCCGCGAACAGAATATTGCGGAACTGGTCCGCCTGAACGCCGATTTTGCCCGGGATCTGATTGGCGCGGACCGCTGCAGTCTCTGGCTGATTGACTCGGCGAAAAACGAGCTCTGGACCAAGGTTGCGCATGGGGTGGCACCGCTCCACATCCCCATGGGCGAGGGTTTGATTGGCGCATGCATTCGCGACAGCCAGGTTCTGCTGGTAAACAATGCTGCGGCCGAACCGCGACTGCTGCGGAGTGTGGATTCTGCCAGCGGCTACCGAACCGAGCAGGTGCTGTGCGTGCCTCTGCTTGCCGACGGCAAAGTAATTGGAGCCTTGCAGCTGCTGAACAAGCCATCCGGCTTTACCGAGACCGACGCTGGCCTTCTGGGGCTGCTGGCGCACTTTGCGGCGAGCGCCATCGACAGCGAGCGGCTTCGCCAGGAAGCGGAGGTGGCACGGCTGATCAAGCGTGAGCTGGACCTGGCATACGAGGTTCAGGCGCATATGCTGCCGAATACGCCAACCGGTGTGGAACTGCTGGAGTGTGTGGGATTCTGCCGGCCGGCGCGCTCCATCGGCGGGGACTACTACGACCTGCTTCCGCTGGCGGACGGGCAATTTGCGCTGACACTGGGCGACGTCTCGGGAAAGGGAATTCCAGCGGCGGTAATGATGGCCAGCATTCAGACGCTGCTGCGCAGCCTGCTCAAACGGGATGCACACGATCTCGCAGCGTTGCTGGCCGCGCTGAATCACACGCTTTATGAGACCTCGACGCCGGAGCGCTACTCGACGCTGCTGTGCGGAGTGATCTCCATGAATCGCAGGAAGTTTTCCTATGTGAACGCCGGGCACATCCCTCCGCTGCTGTTGCATTCGGACGGGCGGCTGGACCGGTTACCGGAAGCCGGTTGTCCGGTGGCCCTGCTGCCGGCGATGAGTTGGGAGCAGGCGAGTGCCGATCTGGAGCCTGGGGATACGCTGGTGATTATCTCCGACGGCATTGTGGAGGCACGCAACCAGGCAGGGGACTTCTGGGACGAGGCGGAGATTGAGCGCGTCCTGCTTTTGAACCGCGAGGCTCCGCTCGAGAAGTTGCCGGCATTGCTCTGTGCCGCGGTCGACAGCTTCGCCGCCGGGGCTGAGCAGTACGACGATATGACCGTGGTTGCAGTGCGGATCAACTGAGCAGGCTATCCACTGAAAGAGATAGCCACCGGCAAAGACCTCCAGACACCCGCTTCCATCCCGCCGCACCAGCGTTCCGCAGACTCAGTTGCGCGGGATTTCCAGCGCACCGGTAAGGCTGGATACCTTCTCCACCCCGTGACTGCGGCACCAGGAATCGAGTCCCTTTGCGAGCCTCTCGACGGCTAGCGGGTCGGCATAGCTTGCTGTGCCTACCTGGATAGCGGTTGCGCCGGCCAACAGGAATTCGACTGCGTCCTCTGGTGTGACAATGCCGCCCATTCCCAGGATCGGAATCTTGATGGCGCGCGCAGCCTCAAAGACCATGCGCAGGGCGATTGGCTTGATAGCTGGCCCGGAGAGGCCGCCGGTAATGTTGCTCAGGCGGGGCTGGCGCGTCTCGGTGTCAATTGACATTGCCAGGAAGGTATTGACGAGGCTGATCGCGTTCGCGCCGGCGTCCGCGGCGATCTTGGCCATGGTTCCGATGGATGTCACATTGGGCGAGAGCTTGACGATCAAAGGCCGCGCGGAGACGGTCCGGGCACGACCGACGAGGTATTCCAGGGAGCCAGGATCGGCGCCGAAAGCCATGCCGCCGGCATGGACATTGGGGCAGGAGACATTCAGCTCGTAGGCCGCAATGCCCTCGGCCCGGTTGAGTCGCTCGATGACGCCGATGTAGTCGCCCACCGTGTAGCCGAAGACGTTGACGATGACCTTGCACTGCGGGTAGCGCTTGAGCGGTGGAAGCTTGCGCGCAATGAAGTCTTCAACGCCTACATTCTGGAGGCCGATGGCGTTGAGCATGCCGGACGCGGTTTGGACGATGCGGGGTGCGCTATGGCCGGCCATGGGCGTGAGGGAAATGCCCTTGGTTACGAATCCGCCGATGCGCTCCAGCGAAACGATTTCTTCAAATTCGATGCCGTAGCCGAAGGTACCGCTGGCGGCAATGACCGGGTTCACCAGTTCCATGCCAGCCAAAGAAACTCTCATGTCGGGTTTCATGCGCGGCAATCTTCCTTCCTGGCGGTGGTCAGTGGTCAGTGGTCAGTGGCCAGTGATCAGTTTTCAGTGGTCAGTTCGAATCGATCTGTTTGTTCATGATACGCGGGCGGCAATGAAAGTTGTGCCGGTTGTGGCGCTGCGGTACGAATAGGCGCTTCCTACCCAGCGGGTCGGCAGGTCAGCGAGTCAGCTCGTGGTTTCGGGCTCTTAGACTTCAAAAACTGCA